>JAJFMM010000001.1 GCA_021772165.1 Chlamydiota bacterium
GGTGAAGGCGCAGGCGTCCTGGTTCTAGAGACTCTCGAGCATGCACAGGCGCGCGGAGCTACGATTTTAGCCGAGTACCTCGGTGGAAGCATCAATTGCGATGCGCACCACATGACCGATCCTCGATCAGATGGCGCCGGAGTAGGCCTCTGTATCCGCACTGCACTCAAAAATGCGGGTGTGGAGAAAGAGCGCGTCAACTACATCAATGCACATGCAACCTCTACCTCGGTAGGGGATCTCTGCGAGATCAACGCAATCAATAGCACTTTCGGCCCTCATGCCAAGAAGATCAAGCTGAACGCGACAAAGTCGATGATCGGCCACTGTCTTGGAGCTGCCGGAGGCCTGGAGGCTGTCGCTACCATTATGGCGATCCGCACAGGAAAACTGCATCCTACGATCAACCTCGACAATCCTGAGCCAGCCGTCGCAGAGCTTGATGTCGTCAAAGGCGAAGCGATCGATCATGAAGTGGATGTCGCTCTGTCGAATTCTTTCGGATTTGGTGGGCACAATTCGACACTCATTTTTGCACCGTATAAGGATTGACATAGGATGGTACGCCAAGATGAGTCATTTGGGGTTGTACCTCTGTCAAAAGTACAAGCCGAATGGGAAGTATTTCTCATCAAACATAAGCATGGTCGCTATTGGGGTTTTCCCAAAGGGCATGCTGAGCTAGGTGAAACTCCACAGCTTGCCGCTACAAGAGAACTAAAAGAAGAGACGAATCTAGATATTGTCCACTTTCTCTCTGAAGAGCCCCTTATGGAAAAATACAACTTCACTCTCGAAGGAACCCGCATTTATAAAAGTGTCTATTACTTCATCGCAGAAGTAGCAGGCGATGTTGCTCTGCAAGCACATGAGATTTCAGACGGAATGTGGCTCCCTCTTAGCAATGCGATGCAAAAATTAACGCATCCGGAAGGACGAGCGATCCTTTCTCAGGTTGAAGCTTTCTTACCCAACGTGTAGTCTTTTTTCCATGTTTTTCAAGCGTCCACAGCACCCTAAGCCGATTTTCGGTAAACTCGAAGTCTTTGCGAGGCACTGTTACGCCTCGAAAATTAGCTCTCATAAAGAGAGACCCCCAGGTTTTTCTCAGGAAAAGTGCTTTCGCAATTTGCTAAGCACTATCGACCGCTCTAAAGCGAACCTCACCTGCTTTCTAGATACACCTCCCTACGTTTCTCACTTTGTCGATACAGAGGAGGATCCCGTCATCCGTTTTGAAAGAGGGTCTGAAGCTGCCTCTTTTCTCTATCTCCTCGAGCACATTGCCTCCCTGTCCCTGCATCCCGATACGATCATCTACATCGTTGAAGATGACTATCTGCATCGAGCGGGCTGGGCAGAGGTCCTCTTAGAGGCCTTCTCTCTTCCGGGAGTCGATTATGTGACGCTCTATGACCATCGAGACAAGTATTTCGATCCGAGCTATCGCAAGCTCACCTCGAAGCTCTTTGCCACCGAGAGCTGCCACTGGAGAACGACACCCTCGACGACGAACACCTTTGCTACGCGTTTTCAAACGCTTGTCGATGATCTGAAAATACAGAAGCGCTACTCTTTGAACCGCACGATTAGTGCTGATCATCAAAAATTTATCGCTCTACAGAAAAAAGGGCGGATGCTTGTCTCCTCTGTGCCGGGCTTCTCTACACACGCCGAGCCGAAGTTTGCATCTCCCTGTACAGATTGGAATCTCTACTTAGAAGAGGAACTATGCAACTCACGCTGACGAGTTATCAAAACCGCACCTTCCTCTGCCTTTCACACCCGTTCCGATCGTCTTAGCCGACACGATGCTCATCTTTTTCGGCATCCTCCTCATGCTCGTAGTGATTTTTCTTGCAAACAACGCTACTTCTGAAAAAAATGGCGGTGCATGCAAAAATCGTTTCTATGGATCCTCTGCTTCGCCCTCGTAATAGGTGGCGCTTTTACAGGGGGAAAAACCTGGAGAGAGCGCCAAAATCGGAGCACTGCTGACACTCAGGACCTCGATCATGGCTTCCGCGCGTCTGCTTTTCCTCTCGAAAGTCGCTCCTTTGTCTTTGTGATCTGCGGCTATAATAATGGCGCGTTCATCGAAAAAACGCTCAGCTCCGTCTTTGCCCAAGCCTACGACTTCTATCGCGTAATCTATATCGACGACGGATCGACCGACGGAAGTTTTGAAGCAGCTCGCGATGCGATCTATTCCAGCGGACAGATGCTGCGCACCACCATTGTGCGAAATGAAGAGCGTCTAGGACAGCTCGCGAATCTAGTGCGTGCAGTAGATGTTTGTGAAAATCAGGAAATTGTCGTTGTTCTCAATGGCGAAGATTGGCTAGCGCACGAATGGGTGCTCAGCCGCCTCAATCAATACTACTCCGATTCAGATCTCTGGCTGACCTATGGCCAATATTGCGAATTTCCCTCCTACAAAACGGGAGCTGCTCGCAGCTATCGAAAAGCTGAGTGGAAAGAACTGAGAGAAGCACCCTTTGCAGCAGGCCATCTACAGACCTTTTACGCCAGCCTCTTCAGAAGAATTTCCGAAGCAGACCTTACGCAGCACGGAACCTTTTTTCCTGCAGCCAGTGACCTGGCCGTGATGCTGCCGATGCTAGAGATGGCAGGGGATCATTTCCAGTTTCTACCGGAAATCCTCTACGTCGTAAATCGCCATGCCGTCGTGCAGATCGATCCGGAAATGCAAGCACGCTGCGAAAGAGAGATCCGCTCCTTTAAACCTTATCAACCATTGATCTCCCTCTCCTTTCCCGCGGAAGATACAATGGAGGAGAGCCTATGATCCGCTCCTTTTCCCTCTTTTTTCTCTTTGTGGGAGCAGCCCTACTCGCCTTTTTAACAGGCTCCGGCGAAATCGATCAGTGGCGCTCTGACCGCACGCCCCCCTTTTCTCCAATCGTCAAGCATGTCTCACCGGAAAAGGAGTGCCCCCTAACAGAGAACAAAGCCTTTGCCATCGTGCTCTACGCTCATAATGCCGCCTCCTGGTGTGAAAGATCCCTCCGCTCGATCTTTGCGCAGGATTACGACTATTTCCGCGTTCTCTTTGTCGATGACGGCTCCATCGATGATACCTTTGAAAAGGCGCAGCAGTTCATCGTCGACAACGGACTCGAAGAGAGAGTCGTTGCTATGCACAATGAGACAAAAGCAGGCCGTAGCGCATGCCTCTACCGAGCTGCCCAGATCTGTCTCGACAAAGAGATCATCGTGCCACTCGATGCGAGCAACTGGATAGCTCATGAAGGCGTTTTGAAAAAGCTCAATTGCGTCTTTCAGAATCCCGACGCCTGGATCGCTTTTAGCTCATTCATCGAATACCCTACCTACACGATCCAAAAAGCCGCCGAATTGGATCTCGAACAGATCGAGCGCAAAGGATTTAGCTCCTTTTCCTCAGAATCGATCACCTGCGCTTTTTACGCGGGCCTCTTCAAGTCGATCCAGCTGCCCGATCTCTTTGTCGACGGCACCTTTACGGAGAGTATGACCTCTTGGCAAATCCCTCTTTTGGAGCAATCGGGCGGACGCTGGCGTATTCTCTCAGAGCCCCTTGTGTTTGAAAATAGGGCTCATCCATTCCGAGGCTCAACGACGGCTGCCTCTACATCTCGAAAGCCCTATCGCCCGCTGGCAGAATTGCCACTGCCCTCCATTCGCCGCCAGGAGAGCCGCGCAGAAGTGGTGCTCTTTTCCTTCGATCGCCCTCTACAGCTCTATGCCACACTCGAATCGATCCAGCGCTATCTGCGAGGCGCCGAGAGCCTAACACTACTTTATCGAGCCAGCGATGCTCGTTTTGAAGCCGCCTACGAAGAGCTCCTTGCTACATTTCCAAAGGTGCGTGCGATCAGACAAACGAATCGGAGAGAGTTTAAACCACTGCTCGAGCAGATCCTATCTGAGACGCCCTCCGAATATGTACTCTTCTCTGCGGATGACGTTGTCTTAAAGGATTTTGTCGATCTCAGCCTCTGTAGCCAGATGTTAGATACAACGGGCGCTTACGGCTTTTATCTGCGCTTTGGCCGCAACATTGGACACTCCTACGTCTCCGGAAAACCGATCGAGCTACCACTGAGTGCAGAGCTGGGCAATGGAGTCTTTGCTTGGGATCTCAGCTTAGGAGACGAAGACTGGGGTGCGGCAAACAATTTCGAGATGAGTCTCTATCGAAATGAAGATCTCAAAGCGCGCTTTCAGGAAATCTCTTACAGAGACCCTCAAGCCTTGCAAAAAGGATGGACAGAGCTCTTGCCCAAACGCGCAATAGGCCTCTATTTTGAGCAGTCGAAAATGGTCAACCTGCCACTCAATGCGGTTCAAGCATCGGGCAAGCCCAACATGAACTACATGACGGCGGAAGAGCTACTGGTTAAATTCAATCAGGGTTTTAAAATTGATATAGAGCCGCTGTTTCAGGTGAATAACCCGGCGCCGCATTATGATTGGGCACCGGAGCTAATCCAGCGTTAGAAGAGGCTATCTGCCTTTACGTGAGTGACCGATAGCTTGGCGGTTTTGATCTTGAATATCGGCGTTGCCAAATATGCGTTTGGATGCCGTTGATGCTTCTTTGTCAGAACCTTTCGTGACCGCGCGCGGGTTTCCGTTGAATTTGGTTCCCAGATTCATTTGCTTGTTTGTCAGAACACCAAGACAATTGTCGATCTCTTCGCAAGAGCTAGTGATCGCATCGGTAGCCGTTGCATTCAATCGTTCACTGCGCTGTAAGCCTGCGCGGCTTATATCTTGTTTTGGGGGGGTAGGAGAAGAACCTTCGACTGGACGTACCATATAACCTCCTGAAAGAGTAAAAATTTTACTTACTTATAGAGGTGAGAACAATAGTTGTCTAGCCTGAGATGCTCATGCTTTTGACGAGACCCTCTGCTGATTTTCTCATTTGTTGACGGATCTCATTTCCCATCGCACTAATCAGATTTCTCAATTCCGAAATAGGAGATATAGGCGTCTGGGTAGCCACTGGGGAGTCAGCAACATCCGATGTCCCGTGAGTCGTTATATCTAGTTTTGGGACGGGTGTTTTTCCGTTAATTCCGGGGATCATCTTACTATCCTTAATAAACTTCGGTTAATGTTGTTGCGATACTTAATAATATCACTATTTAGTATAATTATCAACAAATCAATTGATTTAAAATCTATTGAAATGGGGTATTTCCATTATTATAAGGTACTTAGGGATGTTTGATTCGATGAGCTCTTTCAGCTCTCTTAACTTTAAGTCGAGTTAAAGCTGGCTCTAAATCGGGTGGAAGGGGTTAAATAGAGAGCGCTATGACAAATAGATTCTGGTCATTTTTCTGTATTGTCTCCCGCGCGGTCCTATCTTTGCGCTATAAGATAGAGGTCAAGGGGATGGAGACACTCGAGGGGCGCCTCAAGAGACGGGGGGGAGTTTTGTTCCTTCCGAACCATCCAGCTCACATGGATCCTCTCTTTGTTACGCTGCTGCTCTGGCCTCGCTTCAGGATGCGCCCGCTTGTCATCGAATATGTCTTCCGCCAGCGCTGGATCAAGCCTTTTATGCGACTCGTAGGGGCTCTTTCGATCCCCAATTTTGAAACATCGATCAACCAGCTCAAGGTTAGAAAGGCTGAAAAATCTGTTTCCCTCATCGCAGAAGGGTTGGCGAGAGGTGAAAACTTCCTCCTCTATCCGTCAGGTAGGCTCAAAAATTCCTCCAAAGAGATGATCGGAGGCTCCTCGGCTGCCCACGCTCTTGTGCAGGCTTGCCCAGACTCCAATATCGTATTGATTCGGACGACCGGTCTCTGGGGCAGTAGCTTTTCTCGTGCGATCACAGGTCGCTCACCCGATCTAAAGAAAACCCTTGCGAAGGGCATCCTTACGACCCTGAAGAATTTTATCTTCTTCCTTCCTCGTAGAAAAATCCTCATTGAGATTGAGGGAGAACCTGAAGATCTACCCAGAGATCAGGAGCGCCTTGCCTTCAACCGCTATCTAGAGAGCTGGTACAACCGCTATCCCGATGAACAGGGCAAAATTCATGAAGAAGAGCCGGTCAAACTCGTCTCATACAGCTTCTGGAAAAAAGATCTAGCTGAGGTCTATGAGCCTAAAAAGAGAAAAGGATCGGGCAGCGGACCTATCTCTCCGGAGATCCAGGATAAGATCTATGCTGAAATTGCACGCATTCTCGAAAAACCGGATCTGAAAATCAAACCTGAAACCAACCTGGCTTATGATCTGGGCATGGATTCTCTACAGATCGCCGAGCTCGTTGGCTACATTGGACAGCACTTTGAAATTGAAGAGATCCATCCTGACGATCTAGAGACAGTGCAAAGCGTTCTCGAAATGGCAGAAGGAGCCAAATCGGGCGACAAATCAGAGCAGCCGGGTGCGAAATTCTTCTGGCCGGAAGAAGAGGGACGCCCATCTCCCGTCTTGCCGCAAGGCACAACCATCCCTGAGGCCTTCTTGCACTCTTGCGAGAGAATGGACTCCTTTGCGGCATGCGGTGACGATCTGATCGGTATCTTGAGCTACAAGAGGCTCAAAAGAGCTTCGCTGGTCTTCGCTGAGCACTTCAAAACCATTCCTGAAGAGCGCATCGGTGTGCTTCTTCCTGCATCTGCCGGAGCCTTTCTCGTCTTTCTCGGCTTGCAGATGGCCGGCAAAGTTCCTGTCATGCTGAACTGGACGCTAGGTCCTCGTGCACTCGACGATATGGTCAAGACGGCAGAGATCAAAACAATCATTAGCTCCTGGCGCTTTTTAGAGAAACTCTCCCACGTCGATTTTGGCGAGGCGTCCGATTGTATCCAGCTGCTCGAAGACATCCGCCAAGAGCTCTCTCTCAAGGCAAAGCTGAAAGGTCTATTCACCTCGTTTCTCGGTAGAAAAGCGATCTTGAGAAAGATGGGACTCACTCATCTCGATGAGAATAAAGAGGCCGCTATCCTCTTTACAAGTGGAACGGAAGCAAGCCCGAAGGGAGTGCCTCTTTCTCATAAAAACATCCTCTCCAATCTACGCTCAGGGATGCAGTGCATTGAGCTCAAGCCTACGGATCTGCTCTACGCCATTCTTCCGCCATTTCACTCGTTTGGACTGTCCGTAGCCGGACTCTTCTCCTTTTTAGGCGGTATGAGAGTCGCATTCTTTCCCGATCCAACCGATAGCTTTGCTCTGGCAGAGGGAATTGAGCGCTGGAAAGCAACAATCTTCTGCA
>JAJFMM010000002.1 GCA_021772165.1 Chlamydiota bacterium
CGCAAAGAGACAGTCTTTACGAAGAAGTACCTTACTCCGAATAGTATCGAAGAGAAGATGCTGAAGATGAAGCAAGTAAAGCAGAGTGCCGCGGATCAAATTCTTGATCACGGCACTCCGACAGGAGAAGAGATGAGCTCAGATGAGTGGTTTAGCCTCTTAGAAGAAAACTAATCAAAGTCTGTTTCTTCAATGATGCGTTTTTCTTTGCTGCTGCGGCCACCCTCTTCTTTACCTTTGTCACTCTCGAGCATTTCTAAGGCCGCTGATTTCAAGGTCTTCAGTCCCTCCGCAAAGCCTAAGGCGCGTGCTAGTTGATCGAGGTAGTGGATTTCCGCTGCAAGTTGGTCGTTGATGGTCTCTAGTTTAGCGAGCTTTTTAACGAGATCTTTGTTTTTCATACGTCCTCCAGAGTTACTACTCTCTTAAGATGCAAAACGCGTGCCACGGCAGATAATCATTATGAGGATGATCTGAATAATTCCGGATTCTTCAAGTTCTTGTGTATAATTTTTTCAGAATGTGTGTGTTACAGTTTCCATGTAAATTCCTGGTTGATGGAAATCACGCAACGTGAGAACTTTGTTATTGTCTGCCCCATGCAATACTTGGGTGCTAACTAGAGGTAAATATGACGAAGAAGTTTTTTCTGAGCAGAAAATGGCTTATGGTGGCTGGCATTCTTTTCCTGTCTGCGGCGTGTCAACCAAAGGCTGATCCATCTCAACAACGTGACTCCAGTAGAGAGCAATATGGACGTTCCTCGCAAAGTAGCGATGGCCGTTCCTCACAAAAAGACGAAGGATGTGGAAGTGCCCCTTGCCCTTGCCCAGCTGAATGTCCTAAGAAAGCAGAGTGTAAAGACAAATGTCCTTGCCCTACCAAAGGCTGCGCTACCCCTTGCCCTCCAAAGAAAGAGTGCAAAGAAGCTTGCCCTTGCCCCGCACCTTGCCCAAAGAAAGGGTGCAAAGACAAGTGCCCTTGTCCTAAAAAGGATTGCAAATCTTGCTCAGCTGACCCAGTGCAGAAAGCAGAAGGCGCTTTAACTCAAGGCAATGTAATTACAGAAACTCCTGTTTCTGCTGCAAAGAAAACAGTAGAATCAGCTCAGCTGTAATCTATCCGTTTCAGGCTGCTTCGAATGCAAGCAGCCTTTTCTCTTTGATTCCCGTATCAATTTCTCAAGACGATCTTTGCACTGCTCTTTCGTAGCTATAGAATGTGGCTGTGAATAGTGCGAGGGATGAGATCCCTCGCTTAAGGAAGGCCTGGATAACCCCATTCCTTAAGGAAACACTGGGCAATTCATGTTTTCAATCTCGAGGATCAAATCTACTGCGATCGAGTTTTCGGAAGTAGTTAACCGGAAAAAGGTTAACTACTTCCTCCAAACTCGTTCTCGCTATGATTTGCTCTCCGATCTCAAAAACAGCAATTATCCAGCGTCTCTTTAAGTGAGAAGAGATTATTCTGTATCTTCTGTTATGTCTTGAACAGCAGAAACTTCAGCGATGAATCTTTCCCGGCTGTCTAACATGTCGTATTTGCCTTTTGTCACAGCTTGTCCTTTGTAGAACCATTCTACTTCTGTGGACTCTTCGCTATGGAATTGGCTCGTTCCATGTTTCTTGTCGGTTTTCCACTCGATCTCTGCAGTGAGGTTGCCCAGATCATCATAATGCAGCTCTACACCATGTTTCTGGCCGCTTACATAAGGGATCTCGGCAATTTTACCGCCATTGCGGAAGATCGTTTTACACCCATCGAGAATGCCGTGATTCCAGCTGAGCTTCATCAGAGGTTTGCCTGATGCTGTGTATTTGACCTGTTCACCGTGCAGCTGATAGTCGTGGTAGCGCGAGATGCTGTGTACCTGACCATTTGGATGGTAGCTGGTTCTCTCTGCAATGATGCCGTCGTGAATGCGATCTGCGTAGAGGCGTGAGCCTGTTCTGTCACGCTTGACGCGCATTCCGAAGCCAGATTCCACTTGAGCTTCAAGCTCGTGATCCGCTGTGAAGTATTTGCCGTCTTGCAGGAGCTCATCATCGTATTCTTCGATGCTTAGAGGAGCGCCTTTCTCATCCCAATGTGTGATGATTTTTCGGTCGTCAAATTCAAACAGCTCTTCGCGAATAGGAATGCCTAGTTCGTCCTGAATCACTTCTTTGAGAAGAGAGCCTTGATCGTAGACAAGTAACCTTTCAACAACAGCGCTGTTGGGAAATGTGTAGGTAGTTGTTCCGTGAAGAACTCCGTTTTCAAAAGAACGAGTTACTTTAACTCCGTCTTTGAGAACTGCGATTGCCTGGCCATCTTGAGATCTTTCGTCCCATTCTTTTTCAGATACGTTGAATCCATACTTGTGTACGAACTGCTGAGAGAGAATATCGCCGTCTTGATTCGATTGGCAACAGGTGAGTAGTGCGCTTGCTCCAGCGATTGAAAGCCAGAATCCCGATCTCATGAGTCCTCCGAGATTTGTGTCAGCATGTGATCATAGTCATGCAAACGTCTTATTGCAAGGAGGAATCAACTTTAGTACAGCGCTTTCAAATTTTTCTCCGTGGTGTGTGTGGAGAGGCTTGTATTTAAAATTTAGATACTCTTGTTTTTTAGCTTGCGAAATCTTATCCTTTTTGCAAAAAAAAGGGGTTCAGTTATGGAATGTGGAATAGTAAAAAATACAGTTGATAGCTCTCTTCCTCAAGAGAGTCAAAACGAGTCTGAAAGTTATTGGGGAATTGTTAAAACGTCTGTAGCGATGGTTGCAGGGGGATGCTTTTTTATGGGCATGGGAGTGACCTTCGGCGCAACCTGTATTGCTGCAGCACCTCTCTGCGCTACTACAAGAGGGATTGTTCATACCTACAGCAAGTTACCCGACTGTATTAAAGATTCCGTGTCTAGTACAGCATCTTCTGTGGTCAATAGCCGGGCTGTTCAAACAATTTGTTATCCCTTTCGTATAGCTTGTAATTCTAGCATTGAAGCGGTACTTAAAAGGTTGCCTGGCGAAGGAGCTCATCCTATTGCAAGAAGCGAGAAGCCTGCAAGCTATCCAGAACGACAGCCTGTAGGGGAATACCAGGTCGCTTGGGAACTGCCTTTCGCAGACTACAAGCCTTCCTATTATGTTGCGCCGGAAGTTTTAGAAAGTGATTGCGCTGATCCAAAGGAGATGCCTTTGAATCCTAAGGGAAGGACGGGGTTAGCAGGTAGGGGGATCTTAGAAAAGTGGGGTCCTAATGAAGCGATCCACCAGGTTATTACACGCAACCATCCCGAAACAGGTCGCTTAGAAATGCTCATGCTGAAACAGGAGAATGCGGGTCAGAAGGAGCTGTTAAACGTCTTGATGCCAGATAATATGAAGGTTGCGGGAGCCATCACTCGTGAGTTCAAAGAAGGTGCGAATAAGCTGCAATGTTTAGACAATATGACTGTACTTTACAGCGGTTATCTCGATGATCCCAGAAATACGGATAACGCTTGGGTAAAAACTACTTCAAGGCATCTCCACTTACCTCAAGAAATGATTTCTCGAGAGGCAAAGCGAAGTGTTGAAGAGGGTGAACTAGAAACAGAGTGGGTAGAAATCACTCCGGAATTGAATCTCTGCACATCCCACAAGAATTTAGTGGAGCTTGCAATGCTGAACTTTGAAAAAGCCTATGTACCAAAGCCTATCCAAAGCCAGATTGAGCAGTTTCTGAAAGTCTAAATTAGGGGGAGCTCTCTGCTCCCTCTTATCCTATTTGTTGAGAAACGTGTGCCATGAGCTTCTCATGGACTGCTTCCGCTTCTTCGAAGGAGATGGTTTTCAACGGGTCCCGATAGGTAAAGCGTAGTGTTGCGTTGCGTTTTGCTTCTTCTTCAAAAAGATAGAGATCGATCAGTTCTGCTTTCTCAAAAATAGGGGATTGGAACGAGCGAATCGCATCGAAGAGTTTACTGCAGTGCAGCTCTTGCGGCAGGTTGATCGTCCAGTCTCTCTCGGTGGCAGGATATTGCGCTAGTGGTTCCATGCTGCGTGTCTTTTTGCAGAGATGCATCAGATGAGACAAGTTGATTTCAGCGAACATCACGCGCTGCTTGATGTCGAGCTTGGCGAGTACATTGGGATGTATTTCGCCGAGTGAGCCGATTGTAGTCTCTTTGTGGGTGAGGCTAGCTTGTCGTCCGGGGTGAAAGCTGCTGTGGTTGCTGGATGAAAATTCACAGGTAATTCCAAGCGTTTCCATCAGAGATTCTACCACACCTTTGAGATCGAAGAAGTCTGTGTCGGAGGGTTTGCGGTCCCAGTGGTGGGGGCGGCTTTTTCCGTAGAGAGCGATCCCGAGCTGGGGGATTTCGCTGAACGAGCCCTCCTGTTTGAGGTAGATGCGTCCCACTTCAAAGGTGCTCATCGAGCTGTTCTTCTGGTCGAGGTTGAAGCGGATTGTCTCTAGCATGCCCGGTAGAAGGGATGGTCGTAGAACCGAGTACTCTTCGCTTTTGGCGTGCAGTACTTGAATCAGCGACGAGGTAGGGTAGAGCAGCTCCGGAGAGAGTTGTGCAAGCGAGGGGCTGATCAAATCGCAATTGAGGATCTCTTGGAGTCCGAGAGAGACCATACGATTGCGTAGCTCTCTTTCAAACACAAAGAGGGGGTCGTGGGGGAGGTCGGAAACGGTGCAGAGTGGCGTTTTTCTCTCGATGTTGTTGTAGCCGTAGAGTCTTGCGATCTCTTCAACGAGGTCGATCTCTTCTCTCAAATCGTTGCGATAGGGTGGCACCACAGCGTGGATGCGCTCTTTTTCTACCAAGACTTTACAGCCGAGGCGCTTGAGGATCTCGACCATCTCTCCTTGAGAGAGTGTGAGGCCGAGGAGTGTGTTCGCTCTTTCGGGGCGTAGAGAGACCATGCGCGGCTCGAACTCTGCTCCTTGGATGTCCAGGCGCCCTTTTGCAACCTGGCCTCCGCAGATCTCTACGATGAGCTGTGCGGCTTCATCGAGGATATCTGCAACGGCATAGAGGTCGGTGCCTTTTTCAAAGCGCTGAGAGCTGTCTGTGCGGATGCCGAGGTATTTGGATGCTTTTCGTACTGCGATTGGATCAAAACAGGCAGCTTCAAGAAGTATCGAGCGGCTCGATTCTGAAACGGCGGATTCGTAGCCTCCGAGAATGCCGGCGAGAGCTACGGGTTTTTCAGCGTCACAAATCAGGAGTGTGTGCGGGGGCACTTGATGCTCGATGCCGTCGAGTCCTTGGAAGGCAATGGTATCATTTTTGGTTTCAACCGAAAGAGTTTTTCCGGCAATGAGCTGAGCGTCGAATGCGTGGAGGGGCTGTCCCGTTTTAAGCAGGATGTAGTTGGTCGCATCGACGGCGTTATTGATGGGGCGCATGCCGGCGGAGAGCAAAATCTGCTGCAGCCAGAAAGGCGACGGTCCGATCTTTACGTCTTCGATGAGACGGCAGGTGTAGCGCGGGCAGAGATCAGAGGCGAGGATCTTGGCTTCAAACTGCTTCTCGATTTGCGAAGAGGCGTTTTCTTTAAGCTGGACTTGAGTGTGTAGTAGCGTCTGCTGGAGAGCGGCGGAGAGCTCGCGAGCAATACCGAGTGCGCTCATGCAGTGGCCGAGATTGGGTGTCAGTGAGAGTTCGAAAATAGGGTCCCAGAGTCTGCGGGAGAGATCTTCTCCAGGTGCAAATTCAGCGGGAAGCTCCAGAATGCCGTCATGATCTCCAGGTATGCCTAGCTCAAAGGCGGAGCAGAGCATGCCGTGGGATTCGACGCCGCGGAGGGTAGCCTCGCCAATGCGTCTCTCTTTGCCATCTTCGTCGTAGAGCAGAGCGCCCGGTTTTGCAAAGGCAGTCTTTAGGCCGGCGCGACAGTTGGGGGCGCCGCAGACGACTTGCCACTCTGTTTTGCCGTCGAAGACCTGCGCGATTTGCAGCTTATTCGCTTCGGGATGGGGGCGGGCGGAGAGAACTTCGCCTGTGATGATTCCGGAAAAACGAGGGGTCTCATTTTCGATGCCGTCGACTTCGATGCCGAGGAGGGTCAACGTCTCTGCAAGAGAGCTCAGCGGCTCTTCAAGGGGGAGGTAGGCTCTGATGAGCGAAAGTGGTATTTTCATGGGAAATATTGTATATCGATGGATGGGTGATTGCAACCTTTTGCGTTTTACGCTAAATTTTTAATTCCATGGAATCGACTTTTACTCATCGCTGGATCCGTAAGTTTAGAATATTGACTCTCTGTCTGATTTTCAGCGGGGCGTTGAATATCGGTGCTATTGCTGTGGTCATTACTTTTTTGATCCAGGATCGAAACGATGCTCTCTCCTATCCCGTTCCCCGGATTGGCGGAACAAAAGGCTTTGACGAGACGACGAATCAGAAGCTGCTCGGGGCTTATGCTGAGCTCTCTTTCCGCGAGCTCGCGGCTCTTTTGACCAACATTGATTCTGTCGAAGAGGGCTATCGCAAGCGAGATTTGGCTCTCTCCGCGCTCGTTTCAAAGCATCATTTTCATCTTGAAAAAGCACTGGGAGAGATCCCGTCTCAGGTGAGGAATATAGAGGTGGAGGGAGGGTCCTATTCGATGTTCCCCGGTCTGAGCGATGATCAGTTCCAAGCTGTGATCCGTTTTGCCTATCTCGAAAAATGGCCGTTGACGGGTCAGGGGCTGTTTACGCACTTACAAAAGAGCCCGGTGCCTCGCGATTCTAGTCTCGAGCAGTCCTTTTTCCTGTCGAAGGAGTTTCATGATCTCAGCAAGCTGTTTCAAAAGTGTGATATCCAGCCTGTCGATCTAGTCGATATGGTCTGTGAAGGCTCTTGGCAGGTGTTGGAGGGCTTTGTGCTGGAGCAGTCGCAAATGCTCGATCTTTCAGAAGAGAGGCGTCGTCGCCTTCTTCTCCGCTACCTTGCTATACAATCTCCTACTGCAGCTCGTCTGCTGGTGCAAACTGATTTTTCCTTCGCCCTCAAGCGCCTTGATGACAAAGGAATTTTAGATCTTCTGCAATGTTCTATCGGCTCCGATTCAGCGCTTGTGCAGAAATTTTCCTTGGAGCTGCTCAAATCATCTCGCAGCGATACGATCTGGTATAAAAGTGCTGAGCTTCTCATGCGAGCTGCAGGAGAGGAGATGTTAGAGCCCTTTGATCGATCAGCGGCTTTAGCGCGCTTTGCTCCTGAAGCGATTGCTGTTAAAAGGGTTGAAGCGCCGAGGATGCCGGTGGCGAAGAAGCAGCACACGGTACAAGATGGTGAAAATCTCTGGAAAATTGCTCGCCTCCATAAAGTGACCGTGAATCAGATCGTGGCTCTCAATGAACTGGAAAAAGAGACAATCCTTCCGGGTATGATACTCGAGATTCCTTAGGAAAACACTGGGCAATTCATATTTTCAATCTCGAGGATCAAATCTACTGCGATCGAGTTTTCGCAACGATTTGCTCTACCGATCTTAAAAACAGCAATTACCCAGCGCTTCCTTAGGGAAGGTCTGAGCCGCCCCGATGGAACGGGTGGCACTTGCAAATGCGCCAGGTCGTTTTAAAAAGTCCTTTGAAAATTCCGTGTTTTTCAACTACTTCTACGGCATACTCAGAACAGGTCGGATAGAAACGGCAGCATTGTCCCAGGAAGGGGCTAATGGCCGCTTGATAGAGACGCAAAAGAAAAATTACAGCTTTTTTCATATTTAAAGAGGATAACATGAATCCCCATCCATTCGTATCTTTTCTGCAGGAATTTGAACCTAAACTCGAAAAAAAGACCAATCAGCTCAATAAAGCTCTTTGGATCCTAGAGACAACGGGCTCTTCCGATGCAGCAGAGCTCAAAGCGGAGCTCGATGTCGAATGGAGGCTGCTTCATAACGATGCCGAGACCTATCGGCGCCTCTTGGAATGGGATAAAGACCCCTCTCTCAAAGACCCTCTTTTAAAACGGCAGCTCGATGTGCTGATCCGCGCATTTAAGGAGAATCAGATCCCCAAAGAGCTCGTCGAAGCCATGGCAGAAAAAGAGGCCGCCCTCGCTGAAACCTATGCGAATTTCCGTCCTCAATTGAGAGGAAAAGACCTTTCTGAAAACGAACTGCGCGAACTGCTGAAAAATGAAGAAGATCCCGCCGTGCGTAAAGAGGCATGGGAGGCGTCCAAAGAGATTGGTACGATTCTCGCCCCGCAAATTCTAGCGCTCGTCGAGCTGCGTAATCAGGGTGCGCGCCATCTAGGCTATTTAGATTACTTCGAGATGCAGTTGGAGCTGCAAGAGGTCGATAGAGAGACTCTGCTCGCTCTTCTTGATGATCTGGGCAAGCGTTCCAATGAGGCTTATCGCAAAACCTTAGACAAGGTCATCGAAAAGCTCTGTGACCGTTTTCATGTGGAAAAGTCTGACTTTGGCCCGTGGGCGTGGAGCGATCCCTTTGCTCAAGAAGATCCTCTCGATACGCACCTTCTCGATCAGCTCGTCGAAGATGTCGATATTGTTGGCACTTGCAAAAAGTACTATCAGAATATGGGATTTGATGTGGGCTCGATTCTCGAGAAGAGCGATCTCTATGAGCGTCCCGGAAAAAATCAGCACGCCTTTTGTATGCACCTCGATAGAAGGGGCGACATCCGCACGCTGAACAACATTTCTCCCTCGATCAAATGGCTGGAGACGGTGTTGCATGAGCTAGGCCATGCGGTCTATGAAACAGGCTTTGATAAGGAACTTCCATGGCTCTTGTGCGAGCCGCCTCACATGATTCCGACCGAGGCGATGGCGCTCATCGCAGGAAGGCAAGCGTACCGTAAGGAGGCTCTGCCGGATCTCGTAGGTGAGGGGAAGGAGAAGCTGATTGCTCTGGCCGATGAGAGCCTCAAGCGCCGCCAGCTTATTTTCAGTCGCTGGGTGTTGACGATGACCAAGTTTGAAAGCGAGCTCTATCGCGACCCTACACAAGATCTCAATGCACTCTGGTGGAAGCTGGTCGAAGAGCATCAGATGGTGCCGGCTCCTGCAAACCGAGAGGGCAAGGCCGATTGGGCGGCGAAGTACCATATCAGCCTGGCGCCCGTCTATTATTTTAGCTACCTGCTCGGAGAACTCTTTGCCTCGTCAATCCAGGAATCGGTCGAGAAAGAGACGAAGAGTAAAAATCTCAATAGCAAGGCTGCCGGCCGCCTTCTACAAGAGCGCCTCTTTGCTCCCGGCAATCGCTGGAGCTGGAGCGAGCTGATCCGCTTTACCTCAGGTGCAGAGTTAACGCCCGATGCCTGGCTACGCGAATTCGCATAAAAATTTATTTGGCTTGTCGCAAAGTCGCGTCTTCACTTATATTTTCAGTTCCTTTTCTTTGCGGAAGTGGCGGAATTGGCAGACGCACTACCTTGAGGTGGTAGCGGGTGAAAACTTGTGGGGGTTCGAATCCCCCCTTTCGCATTTTATGACACACAAATCCAAGTCTTGCACCGGTAGCTCAATGGATAGAGCACTTGGCTTCGGACCAAGGGGTTAGGGGTTCGAATCCCTTTCGGTGCACATTTCCTCTTCTGTATCTTTTTTCGCTAATTTTTGAAGAATTACTCCTCCTCCTATCACCACTAAAGAGATCCCTATGCAATTTTGTATAGTGGGAATTCTTTGGTAGAGAAGGGCGTCGATCAGCACAGCCATAAGAATGAAGATATAACTAAAAGGTGCTGATAGCGAAGGGCATGCCTTTCGAAGGGAAAGTGTGTAGGAGACTTGAGCCAGAGAAAAGAGAGCTCCAATCGAGGCGAAGATCGGCCATATCGATGCCGGCACCGATCCGAAATAGCTGAGCGCAAAGGGAAAAGAAGCAAGGCTTGCCGTCAAAAGATAGTAGAACATGACCCGAAGGTAGAACTCATTGGCAAGGGCTCTGATCAGAAACATCACCATCGCTGTGCCCAGCCCGCCGAGTAGCCCAATGAGGGTGTGTCCATTAAAACTTTGGGTTTGTGGTGGGAAGATAATCAGGATGCCGGAAAATCCCAACAGCAGTGAGAGCCAAACTTGCCAGGGGCTCTTGCGCTTCCAGAGGGCAAGGAGGATCAGTGGAGTAAAAAGAGGGGCTGTGCAGCTGAGAACCGTGCAGTTGGTGAGAGGAAGGCGCCCGAGGCAATGAAAGAAACAGTAAAATGAAGCCGTGCCACCAACACATCGCCAAAAAAGAACGTGCGGCAGTTTGGGTTTAAAAGCGCCTAGCCCTTGTTTCATTAGAAACGGGGTGATGATCAGAAGTGCAACAAAATTTTGGAAAAAGAAAGCAACTATCGGTGGTGTATATTGGTAGGTGTGCTTGGCAAGAGTACTAATGATCGCATAAATCGACCAGGTGGTAGCCATCAGAGCGATGCCTAAATAGGTGGAGCGTCTAGTAGATTCCATTTAAAACTTTATTTAAAGGTGGGAGATGAATATAGAGTATAACTCTCAAGTCTCGTTTTATTCAATATCAGTTTAAGTAATTTCAAAGTATCTTCGAAAAGATCGAGGGATAGAGCTTCTTCCAAAGAAAACCAGCTGAACTCTTTGGCACTCTTGCTAAGATCAAGCAATTTTTTTGGCTTCGCAAGAAAGATGGAATCGATGTGCTGGTGCGCCGGGGTCTCTCCGAAAGCGGGAATCTCTTCGAGAAGACAGAGAAAGGGTCTTTCAATACTGCAGGCATTCGGAGCCTGGACCCAGAGATGCTCTTCGGTAAGAAAGTCAATTTCCAGGCCTGTTTCTTCCAAAACTTCTCGACGTGCGGCTTCCGGCGGAGTCTCGTTGGCCTCGAGATGACCTCCGGGAGGCAGCCACTTGCCCAGCTTGCGATGGTGGTGAAGCAGCACCTTGTTGTCCTGAAAAAGATAAGCCGTAGCTGTAAATTGACGAAGCATAGGAAGGAGGATAAATGTTCAGTGAATTCTTTCACAAAAAAGATCGGCGGTTTTGCGAAGAAAAGAGGGTGTTAAGAGAAGTGGGCTGAGTTCAGAAAAGCGGCGTGCAAGTCCAAGAGTGAGGAGCTGCTGCCACTCTTCTGGGTTGAAGCTCTGGTTTTTCGGAGCGTCCGCATGCTTTCTGCAGACACTTTCTCCGGCGGAGAGGCTCGAAGCAAAGGCCTCGCAGCGCATGCAGTGGGTCTGTAGGTGCAGCAGCCCTTCGAACTGGAGGAGCTTGAGGCGAAAGCTCTGAGCGACTGCGTGAGGATGGTTGGCAAGATGCGTGAAGCTGGCCAGAAGCAGCTCATAGAGCATCGCCGCCGCTTTGTGCGACAGTTGCGAGCGGAGCAGATCACTTGCCATCGAACTGGCTGCCTGAATAGTTTCGTAGCTCTCTTTCAAATGCAGCAGAGGATCGAGCAAAGATCCCTCTTTTAAGGTGTGCAGATCTTTGGCAGATTTTCTAAAAAGCCATTCCGCTTTGCAAAAAGGCGTTGCAAATGGAACTTTTTTTGAGCTCGCAATTAGGGAGATGAGGCCCATCTCTTTTGTAAAGACTTTAAGAATGCGTCGGTTTTCTAGATAGGGAATCGCCTGCAGTAAAATTCCCTCGCTCTGGTCCCAGTGTTCGCTCATAAAAATCCCTTGGATTTCAGAAACTATCCATGTTACATTGACAAAGCAAATTCAGAGATAGGGAAATCATGGCAAGGCCTGCAAAGTCTGACATCCAAGGTTATAATGTTTCGATCGTCGGTAAGAATATCGAAGTGACTGACGCGATATGGAATTACGTTTTCGAAAAGCTCGGAAAGATTGAACATTTTTCCGATAAAATCATCGATATCGTCGTGACCCTCTATTCACAGAAACTCGAGTATTCATGCTCGATGCTGATGAATTTTGAGCATTTCCACATCAAAGTCAATGGAGATACTGATAATCTCTATTCTGCGATCGATAAAGCATCTGATCGCACCATCAAACTGGTTCGTCGCTACAAGACAAAGCTGCAGTCGACTCGCGCTAAGAATCTCTCGACTGTCGATATTCACGTCAATGTGATCAAGCCGCTTGAAGACAATCTGGCTGCGATCAACGACGAGATTTTGGCTGAAAACGCGCATGAAGAAGAAGATCGCTACAAGCTCCATGAAATTGTTGCCAAGGAAACCGTTGCTTTCAAAACGCTTACCGAAGGTGAGGCTGTTATGAAGATGGAACTGTCTGATGAGCCTTTTCTTCTCTACCGTTCGGAAGAAGATCATAAGACCAAGGTGATCTATCGCCGTGAGGATAACAATTACAACCTCATCCAAATTCCTTAGAGAAGATCTGGCATTCCCTGATGTTTACGATCCGGTTCGTCGCCGTCTAGTGGCTGCGACGCCGGAAGAAAAAATCCGTCAAAAGCTGCTTCACAGGATGCTCAATGATCTGGGCTATCCGAAAGGTCTCATTGCCGTTGAAATGAGCCTTGGAAAACAGAAGCGCCGCGCGGATATCGTCTGCTATCGCTGCGAAGGGGAGTTGCAGCCACTCCTGATTGTCGAATGTAAAGCTTTAGAAATTTCCCTAGAGACGCAAGAACAAGCCTTCGGCTACAATACCGCTCTCGGTGCTCCCTTCGTCTGTTTGGCGGGAAGTAAAGAGATTGTAACCCTTTGGTCGGATGGTAAAAACATTGTCAGAGTCCCCTTTCTTCCCTACTATCGAGAGCTCGTGCGATGTGCTGTGCATTCTCGGTGCACAAAAGCTAGATGATGCAAAAATTCTAGAGTGGCTAGAGGACGATCGCAGACTCTTTCTCATCGCTTGCTCTACGACGCTTGACCATCCTCGTATTCGCACCTTTGAGGCTCAAAGCCTCATGCAAAAGCAGTTGGCATCCAACGAAATCGGCTGGGGCGCAGTGATGCTCACTCTAGAAGTGCATGCAGCGGCTGGATGGGAAGAGATGCGGATGCGCATTTTGGAGAGCCATCAAGCCGCGCACCTACTCTTGTCGGAGGTCGCTGATTATGGCTTGGAGGCGTTTTCCAATGCGCGCGCCAACTGGGCAAACAACGGTCCCTTTCATCCACTCGCAGCTCTTAAAGGAAAATTTGCTGGCACGCCAGCCATTGTCTGCGGCGCCGGTCCCTCGTTAGAAGCGGCTCGTCCCTATCTAGAGAGTTCCGGAGCTCTTCTATTCTCAGCAGGAACTGCCTTAGCTCTGTTTAGCCAGTGGAGGGTAGCGCCACACATCGCCTGTGTGCTCGATAAAAATACACCGATTGAAAGATTGCAAAACTTCCCCGACGCAATCTGTTGTCTGCAAAGCAGGCTTAATCCCGAGGCGATCGCCTCTTGGAAGGGGAGCAAAGTCCTGGCTCCGGAGAGCGGCCCTCTGCCTTGGGAATCCTGGTGGCTCGGTGAGCAAGAATCGATGGAATTTGGCTGGACGGTCGGCAACTTTGCCACCAAGATCGCGCACTATCTCGGCTGCAACCCGATTATCTGGACAGGCATGGAGTTTTGCTATCGAGGCAAAGTAAAGTATGCCGACCAGTTTGAGCAGGATGAGGCGGAGCTGGTTGAGACAGACAATCGCAAAGGGGAGTCTGTTTGGACGCAACGCGATTGGCTGGCGGCTGCGCGCTGGCATGCAGAGCTTGCAGCTCGCCATCCAGAGACACGGTGGATCTCTACTGCCGAAGAGGGGTTGCCCCTGGGAGATTCCGTGGAGACGCTTTCTTGGGAGACCGTAGCAGCCTCCATTCAGGGCGAGGCGAATCTGCAAGGCCGCCTGCATTCTGTACTTAAAAACAGCGAACATCTTGTGATGGATCCAGGCAAACAGAAAGAGTGGAAAGAGAGCGCTGAGCGCTCTTTAAAATTCTGCAATGGATTTGATGGAAAGCCTCTAGAGCTAGAGGCGGTCTATCAGTTCTATCTGGCCCCTCTTTGGAATCTCTGGAGACCCTTATTTGAGAGAGAAGCCGTAGGGCAAGATATCGAATGCCATCGGCTTCTCTTTTTTCAACGACTGCTCAATCAAGCTGCATTTTCGTCTTTTCCCTGATCGGTCCTTTGCGGAAGGTGAGTAGGATGACTATTGCCGCCAGAACCAGATGGGTGATCATACTGATCGGAGAAGCGTGCATTTCCAGGAAAAAGGTTCCTCCGATAATTGCTGCTGCCAGTGCCAACAGGATGAAACGAGTTTTTCGGATCGGCTCAGAAAAGGAGACGACGGAGACGACAACGATAAGCGGGCCTACGACATCGTCGAGACTCTTCATCGCAGGATGCACATCAACGAACAGGTAGAGGAAGAGCATCAGCAGTCCGCAGGGAATGCAGAGCTGCAGATTCCACGGAGCCGTTACGCCCCACCAGGAGGATTGAAGGAGCTTTCTTAATGGAGCTGAAGAGTGTGGTGAGCGCTTATCTTCAGTTGCTGTTGGGCAGTCGCCTCCGTAAAAAAAGAGCTGCCAGAAGGGCTTTTCCTTCGATTTGCGAAGATATTGAATCGTCGCTACGACCTCATCCATACCTAGGGCTACCGGAAGCAGCATGCAGAACGCGGTGAATAGGCAGAGCGAACACCAAGCCCCAACGACCAGAGGTTGTAGAATGACGAGAGTGATACTGGTCAAACCTAAAGGCACAACCAAGATACCAAAGATAATCACCATCCAAGGTGTTGTTCTCCAGCGTCTTGCTCCACCCTGACAGGTGAGAAGAGCTTCTGTGATATAGGCTAATGAACCGAGTCCTGCATCGGGAACGGGGAACGATTTGGAAACACCCGAGGTGATCACTTTAATGGTGCTCGCCTCTCCGAAGAAAGGGTCCCAAACCGAATCGATATGGCCGAGCTGATAGGCTGCGAGATAACGCGAAATCAGCCAACCAACAAGAGCAAAGGCAGCAATCGGGATTCTCTGTCCCCAAGAAGATGGATTGTAGCTCCATCCGGGAGGAATGGAGGGACCCGTGTCGGGAAGTCCTCCAGGCAGGTCGGGAATGATGATGGAAAAGGTGACTACAAGAATGCCAACCATTGAATCATTCAGATAGCAGGCAGAATGCGCCCAAAAGAGCAGAGGTGCAAATTGCAGCCAAAGTCCGATGATACTTATTGTCCAAGGAACCCAGGCGCGCGTTTGCGGTCTAGCGAGAAAACCTAAGAAGAACAGAATAAAGCCGGTGACAATATCGTTGATTCTCGCTTCTTCTGCATAACCGAAGATGAAGGGGCCGGTAGCAAGCCAGATCCCCATGAACATAATGGCGTAAGGTGTCCAGATTGAACTATTTTTCTTGGGCATTGTATTTCTTCTTGAGGTGATAAGGCATTTGCAAGCCGTTTTTCTTGTACCAAGCAACCGGATCCATGTTTAGATCGTGAATCATGATCGGTAGGCACTCTTCTAGATTCTTTTTAGGCTCCCAGCCTAGGAGTTTTTTCGCCAAATCGACGTTCAACTCATAGTGATCATCGGCCAGATGGACCATCCAGGGCCGGATAAAAGGAGGCGATTTTGAAGGAATCTGGCACTGAACCCAGGCGCCGATGACTGCTACCCATTGAGGTATTCTGTAGGTGTGTATCTCTTTGTCGAAGAGAATCTTGCTGATTTTTTTCTGTAGATCATCGGTGCTCAATGTTTTTGGCTCACCAATGAGCAAGACCGTCTCAGGCGGCAATGCTTTTCTCTTTTCGATACAAAGCAGGATCGCATCGACCAGATCATCCATGTGAACAAAAGAAGCTCCATGAGTCAGGTCTCCTGGGAAAAAGCGGGAATTGATCTGTTTTTCATAGATACGCTGGATCTGATGGGAGATCGGAATCGAGTGGCACTGATCATCGTAAACACCTGCAACGCGCAGCATCACTATGGGAATCTTGCCTCGCTTTTCGCGCATCATTTTCTCTGTCTTGACTTTAGAAATTGGATAGGCCCATCTAGGTACGACAGGAGACTCTTCAGTAATTGGTTCGCCTGGTTTCGTAGGCTCGTGGACGAGCATGGTGCTCGTGAACATGAATTGTCCCACTTCGAAATCTTGCAACTCCTTCAGTAGTCTCTCAGTTCCTTGGACGGTGATTTTATCATAAAGAGGTGACTCCGCATCTTTAAAGCTGTAGTAGGCAGCAAGATGGATCACAGCAGTAATCTTGTTTCCGTAGAAGTGGCGGATATGTTTGAACGCCTGGGCGACGCTCTCATCCGAGGAGATATCAACAGGTATCAATTCTTCGTTGGCGGAGGCATAAAGCGCGTGAAGTAGTTCAAAACCTACAATTGAATAGTTGTCGCCTAGTTTTTTGATCACTGCAGAACCGATTCTGCCGCAGCTCCCTGTAACGATAATCACATCTTTTGGCATAGATATTTCTCCCTATTACTTTTCATGTAACTGAGACGTTGCAATTATGCAAGAGTAGATTTATGATTTGTTTATGATCGCTCTAGAAGAACAGTTGAATTTCATACAGCATGTACAGGAGCTTCGAGGCCCTTGTACAGACGCCTTTTTTCGCTTTATGCACTGGTTCGATACAGGAGAGTATCTCAGTGCTCTCAATGCCTTTATCTGGATAGGACTTTCATGGAGATGGGGTGCTCGTTTGGGCTACCTCTTCATTGCAAACGGGATTCTCAACCACGTGATGAAAGTCGCTTTTGCCATGCCAAGGCCCTTTATGGTAGATCCCGCTTTTGGACTCATCCATGCCGGAAGCTACGGCTTTCCTAGCGGAGCTGCACAGATGTCAGCTTTGTTGGCAGCTCTACTCATCTATGTTTGGAAAAGTCCCTGGGCTTGGCCTTGTGGGATCTTCTACTTTCTCTTGATCAGCTTCTCTAGAATTTATCTTGGTGTGCATTTCCCCATCGATATTCTTGGGGGGTGTGTGTTGGGACTGCTTCTTTTCGCCCTTTTTTGGCGCTATCATCGCCCCATTGAGAAGTTTGCTGCGGAGACGCCGAACGTCGCTCTACCCGCTGCGATCGCGCTCTTCTTCTTTTTCTTTGCGATACTCTCTACGAGCGATGATTACCTTCTCGTCATCGGGGTGGTCATCTCTTTGGGAATCTATCTATCGAGAAAGTATGATTTATACCTTTCTAATCGAAGAACTTTAGGCGTTAGGATGTATCATGGACTCGTTGCAATAGGCGGCTCCTTCCTCATTGGGTTGGGTATCATGAATTTGTTTGGTCTTGAGGGAACTCGAATGCTCGCCATTTATGCCCTTTCTGCAGGGTGGGTTAGTCTATTCGCAAGTCCGTTTTGCCGGAGGGCGACGCTATGAGTAAGAAATGGTTGAGCTTTAGTACCCTGCTCCCTGCTTCTGCCCTGGTCTTTCTTGATCAAACGATTCTTCCTGTGGCTCTGCCGACCATTCAAAGGGAAATGGGAGCGAGCGCTATTTCCCTGCAATGGTGTGTTGACGCTTATCTTCTTGCTATTGCGGTCCTCATTTTGGCCGGGGGAAAGCTCTCCGATCGGATCGGGCATCGTAAGACCTATGTTTGTGGAATGATTATCTTCAGTTTGGCATCGATGCTTTGCGCGTTAAGTCCCAATGTACTTTGGCTGATTGGCTCCAGAGCATTGCAAGGAGCCGGTGCGGCGATCCTCACACCTGCGATGTTCTCCCTGCTGGCGAGCATTTTTCACTCTAAAGAGAGGGGGAGGGCCATGGGCATAAATGCCAGTATCGGTTCACTCTTTTTGACAGTGGGGCCGCTTGTTGGAGGCTTTTTAACCCAGGAAGTGAGTTGGCGATGGATTTTCTGGATCAATGTCCCTTTTTGCCTCGTTGGCATATGGATGGCGCTGGCGCTGCTCCCCGCGGCCAAGGCAACGAATCAGAAGATCGATACAAAAGGTTTTTCCTACTTTGTTCTAGCAGTCTCTCTGTTTGTATTTTATGTGATGCAAGCCTCTGTTTGGGGCTGGCTGTCTCTCTCGCTTCTCATCTGCTTAGCCGTGTCCATTCTGTCTGTTATTTTGCTGGTAAGGCACGAAAAGAAGAGTGCCCACCCCTTTTTGGATCTCTCTCTCTTTAAACATTCTACTTATCTGGCCGCGAACATCAGCGTGTGCGCAACACAATTCATCCTGATGGCATCGGTCTATTGGGCGATCTATTTCCAAACGGCTTTGAACTATACTCCCGTCGAAGCGGGTAAGCTGACTGTCTTTTCTTGTATACCTGTGCTTTTTATGGCTCCAATGGCTGGGATATTAGCAGATAAGATTAGTCCTAAGCTGCCTCTGGCGTTAGGCTTCCTCTTCCAGATTTTTGGCCTAGTCTGGGTGGCTGCTTTCAGCGATGCCTCCTTTAATGTTCTGATTGTAGGATTGTTCGTCTTTGGCGCCGGGATTCCCTTTATCTTCACGCCCTCTTTCAGCTCCGTAGTCAATGCTGTTCCTCCCACGAAAATTGGGGTAGCAACAGGACAGCTCTCGTCCATTCGATTTGTTGCCGGTACTCTGGGTGTTGCTATTATCGGGTCTCTCTATATTTGGACAGCGGAATATTCTCTCAAGAAGCTTTTGATAGCAAATGGGTTTGATGCAAGTGCTCTTGCCGGTTTAACGCATCGTGCGGATGCCACAAAGGTCATTGATAGTTTTAGCTCCGGGCGTGCTCATCAGCTTGCAGAGCTTCTGACTCAGGCGAGGATAGAGGGTTTTTCACATCTCAATTTGATGCTTGCTGGGTTAATTTTGCTTTGCTTTGCAGGGACCTTTGTGGTCTATCGTAGAAAAGCTTCTCACCATCTTCCCGAATCTCCGGCAGAAGGCTGGGATTAAAACCTCTAAGTTCATTAGGGAAACACTGGGCAATTCATGCTTTTAATCTCGGGAATCAAATCTACTACGATCGAGTTTTCGCTACGATTTGCTCTCCCGATCTTAAAAACAGCAATTACCTAGCGCTTCCTTAGCTTATTCTTGCCCGCTGAGCTCTAGCAGCGGTCTTGTTGCGTCCTAGGCGTCCCTTAAGATAGGCCATCGGTTGTGGCAGGATCCTCTACACTAAGCAGGGGAGTCTCGGGGGAGTTAGGTTATGTGGTAGGGAAATATTTTGGGCAAAAAAAAAGGCCGTCTCAGATTCTGAGACGGCCCTTGCAACAAGAAGGATTAAAAGTCGAAACGTACTGTCAACGTTAGTCCATGATAGA
>JAJFMM010000011.1 GCA_021772165.1 Chlamydiota bacterium
ACAGCAGTGGCGGCAAGTGGGCACCAGCGGTACCAATCAGAACCAGCTCACCTACAGCTACAGTTACGACAACGCGAACCGGTTAACAGCGGCCAATTTTAGTGGGTCAGGATACAACAGTGCCGCCTTTGATCTGGAATATATGAACTACGATAAAAATGGGAACATAACCGGTTATACTCGTCGCAATCAAAACGGAAATATTGGATATGACGGGATTGGATATTATGGAATAACGTATGAATCTGGCACCAACCGGGTCAATAATATTCAGGAACAAGTAGACTATCTGGATTTTGATATAGACCATGATGCGAGCGGTAACATGATCAAAAACCAGATGCAAGGGTTTACCTCGGTAGATTACGACTGGCGGAACCTACCTGCACAGATGATCGCAGGCAGCAGTACCTTACAATACGCCTACGACGCGGATGGCAACCGGGTAAAGAAAGAACTCACCACCGGTGTTGAAACCCACTACGTGCGTGGAGCCGGTGGAGAAACCATTGCTGTGTATGAAGACGATGTGTTGGAGTTCCAGAACATACTGGCAGGCTCGCAAGTCATAGGTACTTGGGATGGAAGTCAACGGCGTTACTTCCTCAAAGACCATTTAGGGTCCGTCCGAACTACGGTCGACCAGTCTGGAAATGTAGACGGCTACGACGACTACTATGCGTTTGGGCTGGTCATGCCTGGGAGAAGTAGCAACAGTGCGAATCCCAATGACAACTATAAGTTTACCGGGCATGAGTTTGATAATGAAGCCGGAATAGATCTCTACTATATGATTGCCCGAGGCATGGATCCGGTAACAGGAAGATTTATGAGCATTGATCCGCTAGCTGATCAGTTCCCAGGAATCAGTCCGTACGCCTATGGCAACAACAATCCGCTCCGGTTTACTGATCCGACTGGGATGGCACCGGAAGAAGCGGGAGATTGTCCCGTATGTAGATATGCTTTTAGCTGGTTGGAACGCCCTTGGAATGATGCAGGTCAACGAGTAGAACAAAAATCACAAGAAATAAAGCAGGACGTAGCCCAAGCCACAGAAACTGTGGTAAAAGAGGGACCGGAAGTTCTCTCCGATGTCTCCGAAGCATCAGCAATAATGTCGGTAGGTGCAGCTACAGTATCACTTGCTACTGGAATTGGTCCAGATGATGTACTACTTGCGCCAGCAGCAACCGGATTAGCTTTAACAGCAACAATTACTGACGCAACTGCCTCAACGCTAAAACTTGCTGACGCTTTATTTTATGGTGGAGATATGAATCAAGCTGTACAAGATGCGGTGCGAACAAGTACATCGATGATGATGGGTGGTGTATACGGAGGAATTATATCCAATGTAGCAAAACCTCAAAACCAAAGTCAGATTAAACATATAATTAAAGGAATAATATCTAGCTTCTAATAATGGATAGGTTATTTTATATAATAATTATAAGCTTCATAGTCGGATTACTTTCCTTATATATGGTTAAGGATAAGATTAAGGATTTTAAAAGCCAGCAAGAGCCATTAAAAACAGTTTTGAAGATTATGATTATCTACCAAATATTTATCACACTTTGGTTGTTGATGGTAATAGTTAAGGTCTTACAATTGAATACATAATATATTCCCCCACCTAGTGCAAGCATGTAATTAAAAAACTAACGAAGGCATTCTAAGAAATTAGAGTGCCTTTTTTGTTGGTGCTAAAGAGCTGGCTTACTCTGCATCACGCAGCACCCCGGCGAGGGCATCTTTAAGCTTCTTCTTGCCGACCAGGGCATCCACGAAGGAAAACACCATCTTTTTCTCTGGCTCTTCCAGCGAGTCAATGAGCTGGATTTTTTCCATGAGCGAGGCATCGTAGGAATGCACCTCATCGAGGGCATCATCGGCCTCGAACAGCTCAGCCAGACGGATGCCCAAGGCACGGGCGATCTTTTCCAGGCTGGTCAGGGAAGGCTCGGTCTTTCCGCTCTCGATGCGCGAGTACATGGCCGCCCCCATGCCAATGGCAGAGATCACTTCCTTTTGGGTAAGGTTCTTGGCTTCCCGTATGCGTTTGATGTTCGTGCCTATATCCATGCTAAATCTTTACTTGTGAGGCAATAAAAGTAGTGAATGGTGCTTCAAGGAGCAATTAACAGGAAACAAGGTAATTATTTAATTGCTTAATTAGTCAACAATATTTAGCTTCGATGTGTTGCTTAATTAATCAAAACAAAAATGAACGTCAAGACCACCCGCACCGTCAAACTACAGCCCAAGCATCGGGAGCTGTCCCGAAAAAGAACCAAGATCGTGCCGGAACTTCGGGTGAACGGCAACTGGCTGGCCGAGCACGGCTTTGCCCCGGGCTGCCGGGTGCAGATCACCGTAAAGAAAAACGAACTGGTCATTACGCCCACCGATCAACCCACCGACCTATGAACACCCTCGACACCACCAACCCCGAAGCCCCAATATTCACGAGCAAAGAATTGCAGATTACTATTTTAGGAGGCGTAAAGTTGGGAGGCTTAGACAAGTTGAGAGTTACTTTGAAGGTCGTCCACCCACCCGACTGCGCTGAAGCTTCGTCGGGCATAGTCCGCCAAAACCTCGATCTCTACCACAGCTCTCAAGTCGCCAAACTGGTCGAACTGGTTGCGGGCTTGTTCGATTTGCCCACAGAAGAAGTAACCGAAACGCTCGAAGTCTTAACCAGCGAATTAGAGAACTGGCGCATGAGCCAGTTAGAACTATTAAGCAAACCAAGCAAAGAAACCCCAACCATTACCGGAACCGACAAAGCGAAAGCGTTAAAATGGCTTAAGGCTCCCAACTTAATGCAGAGAACCCAAGAACTGCTTGGACAAGCGGGCATTGTCGGCGAGGAAACCAACCGCTTGCTCCTGTGGCTGGTGATGAGTTCGAGGAAAACAGTGAGGCCATTGCATGCGGTGAGCCTCGCATCGAGCGGCATTGGTAAAACCTACCTCCAACAAACCTTGGCGGATCTCTTGCCTCCCGAAGACGTACTGGAAATGACTTCGCTCAGCGGAAACGCTTTGTATTATTTTAAAGGAGACGAATTAACCCACAAGCTTTTACTGATCGAGGATCTGGACGGAGCGGACGAGGTATTGTATCCGCTCCGGGAACTCCAAAGCAAAGGACGGCTCAGCAAAACCGTAGCGGTGAAAGGCCCACGGGGAACGCTCCGAACAGAAACCCTGCAGGTGGAAGGTCCGGTCTCGGTAGCGGCGGCCACCACCAAAGAAACCCTGTACTCCGACAATGCGAACCGGGCGTTATTATTAACATTGGACGAATCTGCCGAACAGGACGGACGGATTTTAGACTACCAGCGCAAACTCGCCAGCGGAGGCATTGACACGAAGAAACAGAGCGAAGCGAGGAAGCTATTACAAGCTACTCAACGATTATTAGAACCCGTAGAAGTACAAAATCCTTTTGCCGAAAACCTGCAATTGCCTTCCCAAGTCTTTACCCAACGGCGGGCGAACCAGTTGTACCTGGATTTGATCGGGGCGATCACGTTCTACCACCAGCACCAACGGAAAACGACCACGGACGGTGGACGAACGACCATCGAAACGGCTCCCGAAGATATCGAGTGGGCGAATACCTTAGCCGCTCCCGTGTTGCTTCGGAAGTCGGACGAGTTAAGCGGAGCGTGTCGTTCTTTTTTAGAAGAACTCAAAGCCTATTTAGCAGAACACAAACAGCAAGAGTTTACTTCCCACGAGATCAGAAAGTTCTTGCGCATTCCCTATTCGACCGTAAAAAGATACCTGCTCCAACTTCGGCAAAACGGCTTTGTAGAAGTGGCAGGCGGGGATAAAAAGAACGGCTACCAATACCGGATCACCGAGCCGAACGAATATGAGCTGCTTAAGAAAAGTGTATCGGAATCGTTGCATGGAGCTTTGAAAGGGCTGGAAGTTCCAACGTGAACCGCCCGCCCTGCAAGGGTAAGTGGCTCAGTAGCTCAAAGTAGCTCACTCTGGTAATGAGCCACTTAAGAGAAACAAAAACAATACAAAAAGCCACGAAAAACGAAGTAGCTCAGTGGCTCACGGAACCGTGAGAGGGTAAGTAAAAAAGATGAAGCAATTACAGCTACAATTTGAACAATCACTGCAAGCTTTTACTGAATGGCTCGGAATCTTGGGCTATGCGGAAACCACTCAAAAAGGCATTCCCGAACGCTTGAAAGAAACCTTGCTCTGGCTCCAACAAAAAGAAATCACACAAATCCACCAGATCGACCAGCACCACATCGAGGCGTTTTTAACCAAGCAAGAAACCCGACCCAACAAGCGAAGAGGTGGAGGACTCAGTGCTTCGTATTTGAACAAATACATCCAAGCCCTTAAGCTCTGGAATTCCTTTTTAGCCCAAACCAACACAGCTCACTTAGAACTTTCGCTCGACTACTACGAAGCCAATCCAGAGTTGCCCACGGTGTTAACCGAGCAGGAAATCAAAGAGCTGTACAAAGTTTGTTCGGACGATGAATATGGTCTGCGTGATCGTGCGATCTTGGGTTTGTATTACGGCTGTGGGCTTCGGAGAAGCGAAGGTGTGGCCGTCGATGTTCCGGACGTGCAGTTTTCCCGTGGCTTGTTGTATGTGAGATCCGGAAAGGGAAACAAGGAAAGATATGTTCCACTCGCTGGGAAAGTCGCCGAGGATCTGCGTTGGTACTTGATCGAAGCCCGCCCGAAGCTCCTGAAGAAAGCAACCAACGCCTCATTCTTAATCAGCCTGCGTGGCACACGCCCGCAAGGCCAAAGTCTGGCCCTGCGTCTGGCTGGTCTGGTGGAGAAAGCCGGACTTGCCTCCCGAAGGGATGGATCCCCGAAGGAGGTAGGGCCATGCCTTCGGCAGGTAAATCTGCACAGTCTCCGGCACTCCATTGCTACGCACCTGCTCCGCGCTGGAATGCCTCTGGCGGAAATCCAACGCTTTTTAGGACATTCCAGTTTAGAATCCACGCAGATTTACACGCACCTAAAAGAGGAGTTAGATCATGAACTTTGAACAATATTTGCAGGAAAAAGGCTTGGCTAAAAAGACGGTTCAAACCTACAGCTACAATGTGAGTTTGTTTGAAGAATGGATGGAAGCGGAATTGATCACCGAAATAAATTACACGAACTTACTCCAATTTATAAGAAACCGGAGATCGGCCGGAGAAAGCCGGAACCTGATTGCTTCGAGACTCACGGCGATTCGATGGTGGCTTCGGTGGCAGAAATCCGAAGGAATGCGAAGCACCAATCCAGCGGAGGGCTTACATTTAAAAGGAGGAAAACGGCGACTACCTCATGACTTACTCGAAGCCGAGGAGTTGGAGCAGCTCTATGATGGGTTTCCTTCGGAAAGTTTGACAGAAATAAGAAACAAAACGATCATTGGTTTATTGGTTCATCAAGGAATAACGACCGGAGAGCTTCAGCGGTTAGAACCGGAACATTTGAACTTAGAAGCGGGGAATATTCGGATTTTGCCCATCAAACAAAGCAATGCCCGGACACTCGACTTGAAGCCCTTCCAAGTTCTTGAATTGTATAAATACCAACTCGAAATCCGACCCCAGCTTTTACAGGAAAGAGAAACCGACAATCTACAATTATTTATCTCTACCGGAAGCTCTGACAAACTCCAAAACACGCTCCAAATTCTCTCTCGACAACTCAAAAACGAGTACGGATTCTTTACCGGATTCCCACAGATCAGAGCCAGCGTAATTGCGAACTGGCTGAAAGTTCATCCTTTGCGACAAGTTCAATATTGGGCAGGGCATAAATATGTTTCCTCGACCGAACGATATTTACTGGGCGGACTCGAAGGGCTGAAGCAGAGCGTAGAACAATTCCACCCACTCCGCTGAACCTGTTCGCCAAAATTACCATGTAGGAGAAGCTTCGGGGTGCAGGCATCCGTTGCGATAGTTTCCAGGCAGATACACGGCGTACTTCAAGCCTTCGGTACATAATGGGTAATTATGGTCTAAGCTGCGCTGGCTCGGGTGGACGGCCGACTCCGCCCAGCCCATAACGCCATTATGTAAAGTTCGCCTGGCTTCCAAACTTCACGGAAATCCTTTCCCGATGAACTTTCCTTTTTTTGCTTCTCTCCAACAACGCCCCGGAGCTGCCCCAGTGTCCAACAGTACTTTACATAACCGCCTTATAGGACGAGCAAGCGAATGCACGGGCGAGGAAGCCGCCCATCGAGCTAGCCGAGCCTGCCATGAGCGGTTGTACTATAAGATGCGCACGGTTATGTACATGTAGGGGTATTCCAACTCCCCAACCCCATAAAAGATCAATCACTTTGGGAAAACCCAATTGCTTATAAAAGGGTAAATGTCGATGTTGGTTTATGCTTGGAAGAGAGGCACATACTTTTTACTCCGATATTCTTGTCTGGGAAATGCAAGAGGGTAAAAAAAATTCGCCTCCGGTAAAAAAATGCTCCGACTACTATGGATTTGGGCTGGTCATGCCTGGGAGAAGTAGCAACAGTGCGAACCCCAATGACAAGTATAAATTTACGGGGTATGAACACGATGATGAAGCAGGGTTGGATTTGTATCACGCAGAAGCTAGAGGAATGGATCCGGTGCTGGGAAGATTTATGCAGATTGATCCTATGTCAGTTAAATACCCAAACCTAAGCCCCTATGCATATGTAGGGAACAACCCATTAGCGTTTGTCGATCCTACAGGAATGGTCATTGATCCAGCAAGTCAAAAGGAGTGGGATAGACAAAAAGGTTATGTTACTAGTAAGAGGGACAGGCTTCAAAGGAGATCAGACCGTTTACGAGCTAAAGCAGAAAGAAAAGGGTGGAGTGAAAGTAAACTCAATAGAAGATTAGGAAATACAGATCAACGGATAGCAAGTCTTAATTCAACTATTGATACATTTGGTACTTTAGAAAACAGTACTCAAGTATATAGCCTGCAAAGTGGAGCAGGAGAAGTGGGTGGTACTTCTTATGATACAGGTACAGGCAATATTGTACTTAATTTTAGCTCAACTAGTAATTTCGTACACGAGGTTTCCCATGCAGGGCAGTTTGAATCAGGAGATATTGTATTTGACTCTTTTTCGGGTAACTCGATTGCTCCAGACCTGCAAGATGAGGTAAATGCGTACTCGGCTGAGTTTGCTTATGATGGATCCAGTATAAAACGTTTAGGTGCCTCAAGTTTTAGTGGTATTACATCATCATGGGTTCAAGGAATAACTACATCAGATGGAGTAAAGCCTTATGCTAATTTTAGTAAAGTGCCAATTAATATAAATTCAACATTAGGTATTTTGATGACTGGTTACCCATCATTAAGAAAAAGCCTATCTAATGCACCAATACATTTTACTTTAAAAAACGTACAAGGAGCAGTTTATAAACAATGATTAGGAAATTAATTTATATCTCAATATTGATTCTTGCATCTTGCAAAACCCCTTCTTTGTTGATTATAGATGGTGTTTATGAAAATAGAGGAAATGATTAT
>JAJFMM010000101.1 GCA_021772165.1 Chlamydiota bacterium
GCTATCAAACTGGTATGCTAACAAGCAGGAATACGGCAACTTAATCGGAGAAGACAAAAAGATTCGTGACTTCCTGATGAGTAAGTCAGCCTGCCAAGGTGCCTCACGCATTCAAATTAAAAGAATGAGCGGGAAGGTTGAAGTGACGATTTTCACATCAAGACCCGGACTCGTGATCGGCAAGAAAGGCGCTGAAATTGACACTCTTAAGGCAGATTTAAAAGCCGTCACAGGAAAAGAAGTTTGGATTGAAGTCGAAGAGATTAAGCGTCCAGACCTAGATGCTAAACTAGTTGCTGATGGAATTGCCAAGCAGCTAGAGAGAAGAATCCCTTTCCGAAGAGTTCTCAAAAAAGTAATGCAGACATCCATGGATGCTGGAGCCGCAGGGATCAAAGTTCAGATCTCCGGACGTGTCGGTGGTGCGGAAATCGCTCGAGTTGAATGGTATAAAGAGGGAAGAACTCCTCTCCATACACTGCGCGCAGATATAGACTATTCAACGGGCCGAGCAGAAACAACATATGGTTCTATCGGCGTTAAAGTCTGGATTAATCGAGGGGAAGAAGTACAAAGTGCCCCTAAACCAGCTATCGGGGTGTAATTATGGCTCTATTGCCTTCAAGAACAAAATTTAGAAAGCAGCAGAGAGGTTCTCTCGCAGGAATCGCAAAGGGCGGTGCATTTGTACAATTCGGCGAATTTGGAATGCAAGCTATAGGCAGAGGCTGGATCAACGGACAGCAGATCGAAGCGTGCCGTATTACGATTAGCCGACACTTCAGCCGTAAAGGAAAGGTTTGGATTCGAATATTTCCAGATAAGCCTGTATCTAAGAAGCCTGCTGAAACACGTATGGGTAAAGGTAAAGGCGCTACAGATTTCTGGGTAGCATGTGTCAAGCCTGGCCGTGTTCTGTTTGAAGTAGCAAATGTAACTCGCGAAGAAGCGCAAGAAGCGCTGAAACTAGCAGCTGCAAAATTGCCTATTAAAACTAAATTCGTCGACCGCCTGGAGGTTGTTTAATATGGCAAAGAATAAAAAAGGTGCGACCGCAGACCAATCAGTAGAAGAATTGCAAAAAGCAGCTATTCAGTTGGAAGCAGAAATCTTTGCACTACGCAACGAACTCTCTCTGCAGAGGAAGCTAGAAAAGCCACATTTATTGAAAGAGAAACGTCATGAGCGAGCACGCATCCTGACTTTTCTAACTCAAAATCGGAGTAAGGCTCAATGAACACGTTAGATAGATCACGACGCAGAGAGAATATCGGTGTCGTAACTGGCAACAAGATGAATAAAACTGTAACAGTTCGAGTGTCAAGAAAATTGCCTCACCCTAAGTATGGTAAGGTCGTGGAATTGCACAAGAAATTCTATGCACATGATGAAACAGATGCACTAGAACTGGGACAAAAAGTACGAATTATGGAAACCCGCCCTCTTTCTAAGCTGAAGCGATGGCGTGTCGTGGAAGTGATGTAACGAAGGCAGAGGCAAAAGACTATGATTCAACAGGAAACCAATCTTGCCGTAGCTGATAACACAGGCGCTAAGAAAGTACGCTGTTTTAAAGTTTTAGGCGGATCCAGAAAAAGATATGCAGGCGTCGGTGAGATCATCGTATGCGCTGTAAAAGAAGCTGATTCAAAGGGATCCGTAAAGAAAGGCGACGTTGTTAAGGCGGTAATCGTCAGAACAAAAGCATATGTCCGCAGACAAGATGGATCCCTTTTGAGATTCTATGATAACAGCTGCGTGATCATCGATGAAAAAAATAATCCAAAAGGCACACGTATCTTTGGACCAATTGCACGCGAAGTACGCGACAGTGGATTCATTAAGATCAGCTCTCTGGCTCCAGAGGTAATTTGAGGTAGATGATGAGTAAATGGATTCGTAAAGGTGACCGCGTAATAGTGATCGCTGGTAATGATAAGGGCAAGGCCGGTGAGGTTTTGCTGCGCAGTAAAGAACGCGTTCTGGTTCAGGGAATAAATGTTCGAAAGAAACATTTAAAGAGAACTCAAGAAACTCCTGGTGGACGGATCGTAGAAATGGAAGTGCCTATTCACATTTCAAACGTAAGCATCTGCACTAAAGAGAATCAGCCAATAAGGCTAAAAGTAAAAAAAGATCAAAGCGGCGAGCGAACACTGATCTATCGCGACGGCACAAAAGAAGTCGTATATCGCCCAGTTAAAAAACCAGCATAGGTAATATGTCCAGACTTCAACTCAAATATAAGGAGCAAGTACTCCCAGAGCTAAAGAATCTGCATCCAGGCAAAAATGCAATGGATATGGCGAAGATGACAAAAATTGTCATCAGCATGGGACTATCTGAAGCTCTAAAAGATAAAAATGCGATCCAGGATCACGGTAAAGAACTAGGCTTGATTGCTGGACAAAAAGCTGTTGCAACAAAGGCTAAGAAAGCTATTTCGAACTTCAAGCTACGGGAAGGTCAGCCTATCGGACTGATGGTCACGCTGCGCGGAAAAAAAATGTATGACTTTCTAGATCGATTCTGCAATATCGTAGCACCTAGAATCCGCGACTTTAGGGGATTTGAGAAGAAAGGTGACCGACGAGGAAATTTTAACTTCGGTATCAACGATCAACAGATTTTTCCTGAGATCAATCTGGACGAAGTGAAGCGTGCACAGGGTATGAACATTACGATAGTAACGACCGCCAAAACCGATGATGACTGTTTCGAGTTATTGTCGATGCTCGGCTTTCCGTTCAAGTAAGGGGAAAAATATGTCTTTTAACGATCCGATTTCAGAATTGCTCACAAAAATGCGCAATGCGAAAGATGCACAACATAGATATGTTGATCTAAGCAGCAGCAAGATGAGACTAAAAATTCTAGAAATCCTGAAACAGAACGGATTTATCGAAAATTTTCTCGTTAACGAGGAATTGCGTAAGATTCGCATATTTCTGAGATACAACAGAAATAGAAAGAGCGTGATGAATGGCTTGAAGAGAGTCTCTTCTCCAGGTCTGAGAAGGTACATCGGATATCAAGATATCCCACGCGTCTTTAATGGAATGGGACTTGCCATTCTAACGTCGAGTAAAGGTGTTCTCGATGGAGAAACTGCACGCAACCTCAAGGTTGGCGGCGAAATTCTTTGTACGATTTGGTAGGGAGTAAGATCGCGTATGTCAAGACTAGCTAGAAAACCGATCATTCTGCCTAAGGGCGTAGAAATTAAATCTGCACCAGATGGAAAGATTAACGTTAAAGGACCAAAGGGAACTTTGGAGATCCAGGTATCTACAGGCCTAACTGTTCAAACTGAAGGTGAGCTGGTCAATGTCAATTTTGACGAGACCGTTAACAAGAAGAAAGCAGAGCATGGACTGTATTGGGCACTCATTAAGAATGCTATCGTAGGTGTATCTACAGGATTCGAGAAGAAACTGACGCTCATTGGAGTTGGCTATCGTGCAGCAGTTGCAGGCACAAAGCTAGACCTACAGCTCGGATATTCTCATCCAACAGCTATCGAGATACCTAGTACGATTCAAGTTACCGTAGAAAAGGGAACTGCAGTCAGTATCAAAGGCTCAGACAGACATGAAGTCGGTCAGTTTGCAGCAGCAGTTCGAGCAATGAGACCCCCAGAACCCTACAAGGGAAAGGGAGTCAGGTATGAAAATGAATTTGTCCGTAAGAAAGAAGGCAAGGCCTCAAAAGGCAAGTAGGATCAATAAGAATGGATAACTCGCTCAAAAAGAGAAATAGATCTCGCATTACTCGCAAGTACCGTGTTCGAAATGCGCTTAAGGGATGCAGTGAAAGACCAAGACTTTCAGTCTCTAAGACGAACCTACACCTTTATGCTCAGCTGATTGATGATGAGAAGGGAATTACGATTGGTGGAGTTGGAACCGTTTCCAAATCCAATAAAGATGCCAGAAAATCAAAAGATACGGCACGCCAGATCGGAACACAGATCGCTCAAATCGCCAAAGATAAAAATATCAATGCGGTTGTATTCGATCGAGGTCGTAATAAGTATCATGGTATTCTGGCGCAGCTCGCTGATGCAGCTCGAGAAGCCGGCTTGCAATTTTAATTGAGGAAGGAAAATGGCCAAGGAAATGGATAGAAAGCGCCAAGACGAGATCGGCAGCGATTTCGAAGAAAAAGTGCTCTATATCAATCGTTGCTCGAAAGTCGTTAAAGGCGGACGCAAGTTCAGCTTTTCAGCGCTAATCTTAGTAGGTGATGGGCAAGGACATGTAGGTTATGGGTTTGCGAAAGCAAACGAAGTATCCGATGCAATTAGAAAAGGTAGCGAAGCCGCTCGAAAAAATATTTTCAAAATTGAAATGGAAGGAACTACCATTCCACACGCAATCTGTGTAGAATGGGATGGCTCTAAAGTTTTGTTGAAGCCTGCCTCTGAAGGTTCTGGAATAATCGCTGGCTCGAAAGCCAGATCAGTTCTAGAACTTTGTGGTGTTAAGGACGTGATTGCAAAGAACCTAGGTTCTAGCAACCCAATCAACCAAGTAAAGGCTACCTTCAAAGCGCTATTGCAATTGAAGAACCGTGAAAAATGTCTCGCAGAGAGAAGAGGTGAAGCAGTATGATCGACCTATCAAATTTACAAAATACTTCTCGGCCCGCCAAATCTGGAAGAAGAGTAGGACGTGGCACCGGGTGTAAACGAGGCAAGACTTGCGGACGTGGACACAAAGGTGACAAAAGCCGACGTGGATATGATCATCGCTTTGGCTATGAAGGAGGACAAGTTCCTCTCTATCTTAAATTGCCAGTAAGAGGATTTACCAGAGGACGTTTTGAAAAAGCGTCTAGGGCGATCACACTAGCTAGAATCAATGAGCATTTCTCTGATAACGATGTTGTTAACGAACAGACGCTAAGAGAGAAAGGACTGTTGCCACGATCTTTGCCAGGTGGATTTAAGATCATTGCTACAGGCGAATTGAACAAAAAAGTAAAAATCGAAGCTCATTCATTCTCTGAAGGAGCCAAGAAAATACTAGAAGCTAACTCCATCGAATTCAAGTTAATTGAAGCGTAAGGAAACGTAAAGGTTCAAATGGTTGATGCAATCAGACGTGTTTTCTCGATCCCGGAATTAAGAGCGAAGATCCTATTCACGCTGATTCTGTTGGCCGTATGCCGAGTAGGTGCCTACATATCTGTACCAGGTATCAACGCAGAAGTAGCCATTACACTTTTCAAGTATGCTACGGGCGGCGCGCAGAATTTATTTCAGCTCGTTGATATCTTCTCCGGTGGTGCATTTGCCCAAATGACGGTATTTGCACTAGGTGTCATGCCATATATCTCGGCATCGATTATCCTGCAGATCTTGATTACAGTGGTTCCGAGTCTACAGAGAGAGATCCGAGAAAGTCCTGATAACGGAAAGCGTAAGCTTTCTAAGTGGACACGCTTAGGAACTCTCTGCCTGGCTCTGATACAGTCAAGTATGTATGCGAAGTTTGCTCTTCAAATGAATCACTCGAATCCGGGTATCATTGTACCTCAGCTACTCGATTTCCAAATTTTTGGATTTTCATGGCTTTTCTACATGATTTTCACTTTCACGATGACCGTTGGGACATTGCTCCTGATGTGGATCGGAGAGCAGATTACGGAAAAAGGAATTGGTAATGGAATCAGCCTGATTATTGCGATCGGGATTCTATCTTCGTTGCCAACAACAATTGGATCGATCGTAAGTCAGTTGAATCTTGAGTCACAAGATGCAGGACAGTTGTCCTTTGCGACCCTGATCGTATTATGTGCTCTATTTGTGTTTATCATCTTTGGAACGATCCTGGTGATACAAGGACAGAGAAGAATACCTCTCCAGTATGCAAGACGCATTGTTGGAAGACATGAGGTGCAGGGAGGCAATTCACACATCCCTTTAAAGGTGAACTACGCAGGAGTAATTCCTGTTATTTTTGCCGCGTCTGTGTTGATGATGCCAGCAACCCTAGGTGAGTTTCTTGGAAAAGATACTTGGATAGGTCAGCTAACCTCCTACCTGTCTCCGGGAACATGGGTATATATGGGTTTTTATGTAATGCTCATTTTCTTTTTTACTTACTTTTGGACCGCGACTCAATTTAAACCTGATCAGATCGCATCTGATATGAAGAAAAATGGAGCCTTTATCCCAGGCATCCGACAGGGCAAGCCTACTCAAGATTTTCTTGAACAAACGATGAGCAGAATCACCCTCGCAGGAGCGCTCTTCTTGGCGATTATTGCCATATTGCCTACCCTAGTCGGTCGTATGATGGGTGTAGATGCTCGTATTAGTCAATTTTTCGGTGGAACATCGCTGCTTATTTTGGTCGGGGTTATCCTCGACACAATGAAGCAGATAGAATCTCATTTACTCATGAAGCGATACGACGGTTTTATGAAGAGAGGACGTCTAAAAGGACGTTGACAGTTGTCATAAAACTAGATCGTATGTTAATTTATACTGCCAAATTAAGGAACAAATATGCCTAGAGTCATTGGTATCGACATCCCAGGGAATAAGAGATTAGAAATTTCTTTAACCTATATCTATGGAGTAGGAAGAACCCTTTCGAATCAGATCATTGAAGAGCTCCAATTCGACATGAACATGAAAGCAAGTAATCTGACTGAAGAAGATATAGCTCGCATCAATGCTTACTTGCAGACGAAATGTGTTGTTGAGGGAGACCTGAGACGCCAAACACAGAACAATATCAAACGTCTTATTGGTATCAACTGCTATCGCGGTTTGAGACACCGATTAGGCTTGCCGGTTAGAGGACAGCGTACCCGCACGAATTCCAGAACTAGGAAGGGTAAGCGCAAAACCGTAGCGAATAAGAAAATTTAAAGACCTTTAGAGGAGAATATAGCCTTGGCAAAGCAAGAACAGAAGGCCCCACCTAAAAGGGCAGGAGTCCGAGTCAAGAAGAAGATCCAGCGTACTGTGCCGTCCGGAATTGCACATGTCAAAGCTACCTTCAACAATACCATCGTGACCATTACAGATCTCGCGGGTAACGTCATTTCATGGGCATCCGCTGGGAAATCCAATTTTTCGGGTTCTAGAAAATCATCGGCTTTTGCAGCTACAGTTGCAGCACAAAATGCAGCGCGTGATGCTACAGTCGTAGGAATGAAAGAATGTGAAGTGAATCTTTGTGGACCTGGCGCAGGGCGCGAGTCTGCTGTAAGAGGACTTCAAAGTGCGGGCTTATCGATCACAATTATTCGAGACCGTACACCAGTGCCGCACAACGGTTGTAGAGCACGTAAGCGCAGACGCGTATAAGCAAAACTGAGAGGATCTAGATATGGCAGTCAAGTATGGCAAATTCGAAATGCCAGAAAAAATAAGGGTAGACGACGCGAGCAAGACAGCAACATTTGCTAAGTTCATCGTTGAACCTTTCGAAAGAGGATTTGGACATACAGTCGGAAATACTCTACGCAGAATCCTGTTGGGAGCCTTAGAAGCCCCTGCCATTCTCTCTGTACGCATCGAAGGTGTGCCACATGAGTATATGGCGATTGAGGGTGTCACCCAGGATATGATTCATATCATTTTGAATCTAAAGGGTGCTTTGCTCCGTAATTTGAGTGCTGAAGAAGGCAGTCATCCACGTGAAATTCGACATCTCGTCAAGCAACTCGAAATCACTGAAGAGATGATTGAGAAGAATGGTGGAGAGTACAGAGTAGCTCTGAAAGACCTAATGGATTCGAATGAGTATGAAATCGTCAATCCGAACCATCATATTTTCACTGCTACTAAACCGATGTCCAGACGTGTTGATATGCGCGTTTCTAATGGCCGTGGATACGTGCCATCGGAGAGACACTGTTTTGAGAGAATGCACGATGAGATCATCATCGATGCAGCGTTTTCTCCGGTACGTCTTGTCAATTACTTAGTTGAGAATACTCGCGTAGGACAAGATACGGATTACGACAGATTGATCCTTGAAGTCACAACAGACGGAAGAGTCACTCCAGTCGAAGCGCTTGCATTTGCTGCACAGATTTCTATCCAGCACATGCATGTGTTCGAGGCGATTAAATCGCATTCGATTGTATTTGATAAGGGAGAGGCGATCATCAATCGCGACCGCGATGAGATTCTTGCAAAATTAGCTCTAAGAATCAACGAGATCGAACTTTCAGTGCGTTCTACAAATTGTTTGGCTAACGCAAATATTGATACAATCGGTGAACTTGTTGTAATGCCTGAGTCAGAAATGCTGAGATTCAGAAACTTTGGTAAAAAGTCCCTCACTGAGATTAAACAGAAGCTAGATGAGCTTGGATTATGTCTGGGTATGGATCTCGCGAAGTACGGCATTAATCGCGATAACATCAAGACAATCATTCAAACCTATCAGCAAGAAAAATTGGGAAGCGTTGAAGTATGAGACACGGTAAGCACACATTTAAGGTAGGCCGCACAGGATCGCATCGTCGCGCTATGCTGTCTAATATGCTTAAATCACTCATTGAAAGTGAAAGAATTACTACTACCATTGTTAAAGCAAAAGAGCTTCGCAGACATGCTGATCGTATGATCACGTTAGCGAAGAAAGATACGCTAGCTTCTCGTAGAGATGCAATTGCTAAA
>JAJFMM010000102.1 GCA_021772165.1 Chlamydiota bacterium
AAATCGAAATATGAGGACATATACGTGTGGTCGATAGAGTTAGTTTAATAGATAACTATTAACAGATTGGCCCGTTTAGACAACAAGCTCTCGAAAGAGCTAGTTCGTCGAATCGGTTACGACAATTCTTGGAGGCTGCCTATGGCCGATTACAACAATGCGGGGTAACGTCAGTGCTGACCGTGAGAATTTCACTTCAAGCATCAGGGAGTAAGCAGATGAGCAGACGAAAAGGACAAGGTACACCTGCCGAGATATACGCACGAGATAAAGTTGTCGCTACTCTCGGCGAGGATGTGGCAAAGATTCTCAATGAGTTTTTCGAGAGAGGGAGTGACAGGGAAATACTCGAAAGTCTAATACTTGCAGGCTTTGAAGAGTATAGAAACTCGCCAGAAGGCAAGAAGAAGCTGGAAAAGGCAAAAGCATACTGGGAGTTCTTCGGCATTAAACATGAGACTTTCAATGGCAACGGAAGTGCCAAGCCGAAGAAATCAGAGCCTGCATTAACAAGCTAGTTCATGGGAGTGCTCGCAAGAGCACTCCTTTTTTGCAGCCTGAACAATCGCTTTATTAGTACAGCAACTAGCAACAGAGCTAGCTAGCTGATAACTGGCGAAGGAAACAGCAATGCAAAACTATCTTCAACCCGTTGCAGACTCGATTGTGTTGTGCAATGGCGTTACACGAGTGGAGGCATTTGGCAACCAAATCTACGGCAATCTCGAAAACACTTTGAATTCGGACAAGCCTATTCCGTTTTCAATCAGATTTCGGCCAGACCAGCATCAACTGGATTTTGCACTGACGGGATTCAGTGCGTTCACATCGGTTGAACAGGCCAAGTGGATTGCAGAAGAAGCCAACGAGCTTTTTTCGATTGGAAAGTTCACGGTGGCGATAAACAACGACGGGCAAGCAGAAATCTGGTACTACATTGCCAACCTGATTTCTGACTTTTCTCCACTTCCACGGCCTGTGGTTCATCGGTTCATTTATTCATGCGTAGACGCCGTCCAGTTCGTACAGCAGTGTCAAATTCGAGATGCACTGATTCAGATAGGGCTACACAAATCAGTTGCATCGAATTTTCTCTCCTCGATACTTCTGAAGACAACTTCAAATTAGAAGGAGATACACCATGAGTGACCTTATTCCCCATCGCAAATTCGACATCGAACTGTTTGAATCAAGAACAACCCAGTCTCTAGTTCCAAGGGATGTTCTCGATGCATATCTCGAAAAGTCCCGAGATGACAATCTCACAATAAAAACGTGTCAGGCGTTAGCGAGCCAGGAAGGCATAGTGCATGACTGGATGCAGACGAACAGGCATTTCCTTCATGTATCCCAGACCTTTTCAGAAGGCGGCCTGTTCAGAAAGCAAACCTTCAAGGCGAAAACCACTGTCATTAGCTTCTAACCAAGAAGGAGAACTCAAATGGAAGTAGTCGCATTTGGAGCTATCGCTGCGCTCATCGCTCTAGCCTTTGGTCGAGAAGAGAGTACGACTGAGGATGACGAGAAAGACGAAATCGAATCTCTTATGGATAGATTGAACGAGCACACAGTGGAAGATTGGCTGGTAAACAAGCCCAATCACAATCACTTATTCGTCAGGCGAGACCTAAAACTGCCTGATGGCCGGAATTATACAGCTACGAAGACTTATCATCGGAATCGAGACTAAAACTATGGACAACGAAACAGATGTCATCGATGTAGTACCCGTACAGGAATCAATACGAAGTGATGAGATTGATTCGCTTCCTGCAATTTACGACCAAGCGATTCCAGCTTCAGCAAAACCAGAACTACATGAGAGATTAGAAAAGGCTCAGCTATTCACAAAGAGCTTTGCTGGATTGATGTTCTGGGGAAACATTGCTCTTGTAGCAGGACTGATTCTGTATTTCATGGGTCATCTAGTGGTCAGGCTCGCAGTTGAGATACGACCATTGTTTTGGGACTAGACTCTGTTTGGAAATAGCACAGTGAGTGAAAACCTATTTGGCGACACCGTGCATGAAGGTAGGGAGGTCATAGAGATTCTCCCACCAGAGCAACTGGTTTCTCTCGGATTCGGCCACGACGACCGAGTAGGGCTTCTGGGTACAGAGTCCATCTCCGAAAAGAGAATTAGAGCCTACAGGTCTCACGTCTGTGGTCATCTGATGACAAAGCCAAGTGAGATGGGTTCTCCGTGTTCTCTGTGCCTAAGAGCAGCCATACAACAGCAAATCCATCTACCAGAGTGGCACACCCTTACCTGCCCCTCTTGCCTACGTTCATGCAGTGTGCCGGGCTGCCCGAATCAGAGCCTTTGCTTGCAGCGACATGCCATCAGTGTTTCTGCGCCCAGCGCCGGCATCAACGACGAAATCAACCAAGAGAGATGGCTTTGCCTGCCGCATTTTCAGATGTATCAAAGCCTTAAAGTCTCACGGAATAGAATCTCAACCTACGGCATTATGTTGGGAAAACTCTTCAACCTCATTAGCTCGTGCCTCGTGGACCCGAATAAGTACATAAGATGAGCAGCTCAGAATTTGAAAGCCTCCTGCAGAGGCGGAGACGAATTCCTGTCCCTCTTGGTGAGCATCACTTAGACCGTCAGCTTTTTCTCTATCAGAAAGCCCCTAGCGATGGATTACGAACAAGCATCACGCTTACCCTCGATTCCCTTGAACAAAAACTCCAAGTAAATCCTTACACAGAACCATCCAGGAGTTCAGAGCTTCGAGATGGTGACTATCACATATTCACAAGCTCCGGAGGCCAAGAATTAAGACTCAGCTTTGATAAAGGCCATCCAAACTATACAGGTCACGGACTAATAGGAGGGATTTCAGACAGGGGTAAATCGACCCTCATGTCTGTCATTGCATCAGCCGCAGCCCCAAAATGCTACACATTGATTCTCGACGTAACAAAGAGCTTCCGTGCAATGTCGTCGATGAGAAAACACCACCGCACGGTACTTGCAGAACACCTACGAATAAACCCATATCAGGGTGTAGACGGTGTACCGCATCAAGTAGTTGACACTGAGATTAGCAACGAACTCGCCGACAACTGGGAACTCAAATACTCTCACTATGAATTGAGCGAAGCAACAGAATATGTACGAACGATAGAAACACCAAACCCTCTCAAGATAATTAGAGAACTTGAATCGAGACAACGAGGAGTAAGAAATAGCAGACGGTATATGTACAGAGACAGCATACTTCTCGTGCTCAAGACCATTATGAGAACAACTCAAATTCACGCATGCGAAGTCGGAATGTCTCTGCCCGACATCATCAAAGAAAATACTGTCATCGAAGCTCACAATCTCTTGCCAGACCTTCAAAGATGGTTTGCTCGACTTCTTTTCTCGTACGTTCGTCTCCTCACACTCTCAGGCAATAAGCTCGACAAACCACTTCTTGTTTTTCTTGACGAAGGACAAGCCATCTGCACTGACAAAGACTTTGCAACAAAAATACTTCAGCTAAGACATCACAACGTTCATCTATTTGTGAACTTTCAGAATCTAGCGAAAGCCCCAATAGAACTATTCAACAGCGACTTCCTAGCTGCGTTCCAGTGCGTCAATCAACTAGACCGTAGAGCGTTTGCTCAGAGCGCAAACCTCAACAGGAATCAAGAAGACTTTCTAGCCACATTGGGAAAAGGTGAGTGTTGCTGCGTGCATTCCAATATCTCGCAGCCACTAATCGGAACAGTGCCCTCGCCAGAATACATTCATGTATCAGATGAGGAAATCTTTCAAAAGTCAATGGACTTCATTGGTTCACTCGACTGGAAACCAATCGAAGAAACTAGCGATCTGTCCACTGAAACAAGCACCAATACACAAGACCAAAAGACAGAATCATTCATGCACGACGTATTGAATCAGGCGCATGAGTTCAGCGCTCTCACTCAACGATTCGAGAGGGCTGGCATACGTTCGTATAGTCAACAACAACGAATACTCAAAGCAGTAGAAGCGAAAGGATATATACGTATTCTTTCCTTAATGATTAACAAGCGCGGGGCTCCAATAAAACTTGTTGAGCCCACGCAAAAAGCACTGGACGAATACAACGTCCAGTGGAAGAAAACAAGAGGAACACTGCCAACAAGAGCAGCAACTCACTATCTCGCTGAGAAGTTTCATGCTCTTGAGAAATGGCAATGCATTCGAGAGGGAACTCTCAAATGAATGAAGAAACCAAACAAGTTGACCTACTACTTCATAGTCCAGATGGTGACCTAATAACAATGGAAGTAGCAGGAAACGCGAAGCATGAAATCCACAACAGCAGATTCTGCTTAGCAAGAGATGACGTTACAAAACACGTCATCGTAGCTCTAAACAAAGGCATTAGAGACAAGATAGTGAAGAAGCTAGAGCTTCATCCAGAAATAGCAAACGACCAAAGACTAACGGTCGTATTACTCAACCAAGCATTGGTGGAAGATTGGCTACCATGAACATAGCAACCATACAAAATAACAGAACACTAGATGCCTTCGGCATCAAAGACAACTCGCCCTTCGGGCTCGAAATACAAGCGTTGCCCTTCGGGCAACGAAACAACGCAAACAACTAAACTCCACGGAAGGAAATGACCGAAGGCCAGCAATTCCAAGACTTACAATAGACTTTTACTTTTAGGGGAGGGGAAATGAAGTCGGAAATCAAGGATAAAGGACTGGGCGAAAACGCCTAGAATTGTTATGTCTGAAAACGACGTACAGACAACTTTGTTGCGGCAGCTTGTGGAAGAAGTGCATGAGCTGAACGAAAAATTGACTGTCCAAGTTGACCACGACTTGCCTATGACTCGTGAGCAAGCAGCACGGTTTTTGAACATGCACCCCGACACACTCTACAAACTTGCCCGTGAGAACAAGATCGCATACTCTCGAAAAGGAGATGGCAAGCGTTCGGAGATGATTTTTCTCAGGCAGGACTTGGAAGATTACCTAGACAGGATGAGGATTCCAGCCGTTGATTAAAGTTGTGTCGATTTTGTGCCGGTTTCAAACCAAGACAGGTCATTTTCTCGCCTTCACTAACCAAATCGACATTCTCTTAAACCATGAATTACCATCACTTATCACTAGTCACCCGAAAAAACTTACTCGGCAGAACGGCCTTACACGCAGGGGGTCACTGGTTCGAGCCCAGTACCGCCCACCATTCAATCCCCAAGGCGCCGATGGCATACACGAACAGGCCGCTGGCATCTCAGTGTGTTTTCGATTGCGGTAA
>JAJFMM010000103.1 GCA_021772165.1 Chlamydiota bacterium
TGATCAGATAAGCAACCCCAAATGCTGCTTGCATGTCTACATAATTGAGTTTGAAATCGGACACAATATTGTAGGCTTCACCATCGCCGACAAAGTAGAGCGGCTTCTGTTTCGATTCGAGATACTTTAAATCGAGACCGACTCGAACAGAGCGCGTTTTCCAAACAAGAAACTTTCCACCCACACCCCAAGCAAACTGTCTCTTCGTAAAGACATCTTGATCGATTTGTAATTGAGCACTACCGATGAGTGCGTTGAGATCGATACGATTTCTTAAATTGAGCGTAATGGTCGCTGCATCCGTTCTAAGACTTGCGTAGTTTGACGGAGGATGCCCACCCGGAGAGGGGAATTCCTCTTTGTAGTCTTGGCGATAGAGATAGTCGGACATGTAGCCGACGCGCAGACAGTACCATGAAGGTGGCGTCTGAACGAGACCATCTTTCAATAGAGTCGGCTGTCCAGGATTTCCGAAATATGTAGATTGCAGAAGACAGGGAATTGCGACTGAAGCGAGAGATAACCATTTTTTTGTGAATCGCACGTTCTTGCGAACTCCATAACGTCCCCTTGGGAAGGCCTGGACAACCCCATTCCCAGAATCTTGCGGATCTTTTCAGGCACATTTCGATTTTCAAACTCGCTAACTTGAAGAAAGTTAACTTCGTTCTGCAAATCGCAATGTGACTAAAATCTCTCGCAATCTCCGTGAAAGCGAGTTATCCAGACCTTCCCTTGTTTTCTATAGCATAGTTTCCTATCCCAAACAATCGGGAATTTTAAATTGCTTGCGCAATAAACAGAGAAATACCTATGGGTTGATTTAGAGGCTATCTCTATAGGAGGATTCTTTTCGATGTCTTTGCGTGACACTGTAAATCAGTTAGGCCAGCTACTAGATTCAATTTCAAAAGATCTTGTTAAAGCAACCAGAGGGTACAAGGCGGCAGCACAGAGAGTGCGCACCGGTACTGTTAAGCTCGAAAAGTTAGCTAAAGTTTATCGTAGAGAATCTGTAACAGCTGAAAGGGGCGGGGCGCCCAAGAAAAAAGTTGTCAAGCGAGCCAAGAAGAAGAGCCCTGCAAAGAAGAAAACCGCCCGCAAAAAGAGATAAAGCTACATCCCTAAGTGCAATTGTTCTATACTGCCCGCCTTTTCAAATGGCGGGATAGTCTCATGGAATCCAAACAAATTGAACTCTCAATTCAAGATTTTTCTCCAAGAGGCTTTGGCGTTGCTAAAGCTCCAGGGGATACTCGTTCAACGAACATTGAAGTCGCGCATGCCATTCCCGGCGATCGAGTCCTTGTAGAGCTAAGACGTAGAAGCAAGAGAGTCCAGAAAGGGCGCCTTCTTGAGCTCCTCGCCCCCTCAGAAGATCGAGTCGAGCCGCGCTGTGCTCACGCATCTATGTGTGGGGGCTGCTGTTGGCAGACGATGGATTACCAGGCGCAAATCCGCCATAAGCAGCAGAGAGTCATGGAGGCTTTTGGGGAACTCATCACTGATGATGTGACCATTAAGCCGATGATTCCTTGCGATGAGCCCTGGTCCTATCGCAATAAGATGGAATTCTCTTTTTCTGAAAATCGCGCCGGGATGAAGTACCTAGGTCTCATGATCGCTCATGCTGAACCCTATGTTTTCAATGTAGAGCGCTGCCACATCGCACCTATTTGGATGAGTGAGTGCTTAGCTCGCGTGAGAACATGGTGGGAAGCATCCGAAATTCAAGCCTACTATCCGCCTAAAGATGCAGGAACACTGCGCTATCTGACTCTCAGGGAAAGTGCCCGCACCGGTCAAAAAATGGCTGTGCTCAATGTTTCAGGGAATCCCGAATTCGCACCGCCTAAAAAGCAAGTAGAGCTTTTTAAAGAAGCTGTCGGCGAGGGTATTGGAACTTTTCTACGTATTCACCAGGCGAAAAAGGGCACACCGACTCGCTTTTATGAGATGCATCTTGCAGGGCCAGATCATATTGAAGAAGAGCTTCGCTTGAAAGAGGGAACTCTGCGCTTCAAAGTCAGCCCCGCCTCCTTTTTTCAGCCAAATACTATCCAAGCAGAAAAGCTCTACGATGCAGCAATGGATCTACTCGGCGACAAGCAGAAACTCGTCTATGACCTCTTCTGTGGCACCGGTACGCTCGGCATGGCCGCAGCGCGCAAGAGTGAAAGAGTCGTGGGTATTGAACTGAGTCCGGAAGCTGTCCTCGATGCAGAGGAGAATGCTAAAAAAAATGGATTGGATAATATCGTCTTTCATCAAGGCGACGCAGGTAAGATCCTAACCCGTCTCCTCGCAACCCCAGATTTTGAGCATCCAGATGTGGCGATTGTCGATCCTCCTCGCGCGGGACTCGGCGAACTTGCCCTGCATCAGCTCAAAATACTAGCTCCTCAAAAAATTCTTTACGTCTCTTGTAATCCTTTGACGCAGGCTGAAGACATTCGTTTCCTCTTTGACGCGGGGTATCGACTCCTCTCTCTACAGGCAGTGGATCAATTCCCTCATACAGCTCATATAGAGAATATTGCCTTGCTTTCGAGATGATTTTAGGGCATTCTAAGACGTTTTAAATTGCATAGGAACTTGTCATGAAAAAATTGATTCCATTTACATTCGCATTCCCTGCACTAGCTTTCGCCCAAGAAGGAGCACCTTCTTCTTCTGGCGGCATGTTCCAGACTGTGATCATGATCGCGCTGGCGATGGTCTTTTTCTACTTCATCCTTTGGCGCCCTGAGCAGAAGCGCCGCAAAGCCGCTGAGCAGATGCGCGGAGCTCTGAAAAAAGGTGACCGAGTCACTGCAATGGGGATTATTGGTACCGTCTCTAAACTCACAGAACAGAGTGTTGTTCTGCGAATGGTAGAAGGCGCGAAGATCGAAGTCCTAAAAGCTGCGATCACCGATGTACAGCCGGCTGCTGAAGGTTCTTCTGAAGAAGAAAAACCGGAAGCCTCAAGCTAATTATTTAGGGGCTGGCAACAGCCCTTTATCTCGCAGACCTTTAGCTAATAGTTCTCTTAATTCGGGAGACTGTTCACTAAATTTTGCTATTATGTCTAGTGACGCATTTGCAACTGCTTGAATTTGGTTAGCTGCGGCCTCTTTAGCCGCGCTCTCTACTAGTTTCTCGTTAGCTAATTGCAACTGCCTTTCCAACTGTGCGATCTCTCTATTCTTCTCTATCTGGAATTCTTCAACCTGAGTTTTAGATTCTACTAAAATTTCAGCTAGATCCGAGGCCACTGCTTCTGAGTGCTGATGTGCGGCTCTCTCTTCTTCGAGATCGTTTCTCAGTTCAGACAGTTCCCTTGTATGGGTATGATTGAGAACTGCAATGTGACTTTGTAGATCATCGTTTGACCAGTCGAGAGCCTCCAGTGCTTCTCTGTCCGCTTTGTGGATTCTCTTTTGCGCAGTTCTTTCTCGAGCGAGCTCTTCTACTGTTCTGCCAATATCATCTTCATCACTTGCGATCTCTTTTTTCAATTCTTCAATTTCGAGGGCTTTTTGGGCCTTGGTTTCTTTGAGGGCGTTTTCCAGCGCTTCAATTTTTTCATGAGTCTTTCCTAATTGAAGATCTGTTTTCGCCTGCTGTTTGTCTTGTTTTTCTATTTGCGTTTCTAGCTGCTTTTTTTCGCTCTCAGCCTTTACAGCCCTAGCTTTTTCAAGTTCTGCATAGTTACGCAGTTGTTCATTTTCTTCCTGAACTCCTGTTAATAGGGCAGCACTCTCTGTCAGAGCTTTCTCCATAGTTCGAGGTGTAGCCTGTTTAGCTCGATCTTGAGCGTCTACCAGAACTTCTCTCTCTTTTCTCAGTGACTTGAGTTCATCTTCGAGCGCTTCGATTTTATCTGTGTATTTAGATTCATCAATCGACATCATTTCATATTTAAGCTGCTCTTCGAATTGCGCTCCTAGCTGTTGACGTAGATTTTGCTCGAGCTCAACTTTCTCTCTCTCTCCACTGTTTCTTAGTTGAGCCAGATCGTATTCGTGAATCCTGGTCAACGCATCGATTTGCATTTGAACAGCTTCTCTGGAGGCAATCACTTGACTACTAGGAGCTTCTTCTTCCGCATCTGCTTCGCTCGCCGGGATAAGCGGCTCAGCTTCCCTATTCTGGAGCTGCGTTTTTAGCTTATCTAGTTCGTCTGTATGAGCAGCATTCAACTCAGCGATTCGCGCTAGAAAAGCTTCTTTTCCGTCATCACCCGACATTTCTATCAGCTCTTCTAACATAGCGACTTCGCCTTCGTAATCAGCCGTCAAATCCTCGATTCTATTTTCGACATCTTCTGGGGTTTCCAATGTTGGATCTACAACTAGATCAGGCTCTCCATCTACTGCTTCAGCTTCTCTTAGACGCCCTTGCAGCATCTCTAGTTCGAGAGCGTGAGAAGCGTTAAGGTCTGCTATTTGCTGTTGCAGCGCTTCTTCGAGCATCTTCGATAGACTCTCTTCTAGATCCGACATCTGCTTTTCATGCAATGAGACTTCTTCTGCCATCTGTGCCTTTAGCTCAGCCATTTCAGCGTCTTGCTGCTCCAAGGCTATCTGAGTCCCTTCTAGCTCCTCTTCTAGCTCAGCGATAATGGCTTCGGCCTCAGCTACATTCTCTTTTTCTGCATCGAGCTCTGCCTGCGTGCTTGCAAGAGTAGCTTCTAATTCGCTGATTCTAGCTTCGTGCTGTCCAAGCGCTGTGGCAGTAATCGCTGCCGTTTCTTTTAGTTCAGCGATCTCTCCTTCTAGGCTGTTTACTCTAGCAGCTTGTTTGTCGCGATCAGCAGTAAGAGCCTTAAGCTCTACTTCTGCTTCAGATTGCGCTGTCTGCTGGAGAGTCAATTGTTCGCGAGATGCGCTGAGTTCTTGTGTAGCATCACTGAGTGCTGCGCTTTTAGCTGCTAACTCGTCACGTAGGCCTTGAGCTTCCGAAGAATGTGTATCTTTAGACTCGCGTAGTGCAGCTTCTAAATCTGCTATTTCGCCTTGTAGAGCTTCTGCTTTACTTGTGGCTGAAGCCAACTCTGTTTCTAGTCGTTCGTTGTTCTTTTTGACTTGTGCAATTTCTTCGGAGAGCTCAAAGATCTTACCCTCTTTTTGCTGCAATGTGTTTTCTAGTTCTCCGCGTTGTGCAACCAGTGCCTCCTTTTCGTCCTGAAGAGTTGCTAGATCATCCGCTTGTTCTGCCCTAAGATCTTTTAGGCCATCTAGTTCTGCTTGCTGCGCTTCTAGTTGGCGGTTGCTGTCCTCATATTTGCCTTTGAGTAAAGAATGCTCCTCATCAACGAGCTCTTTCTCTCCTTGCAGAGCTTCTAGCTCTTGGCTGAGGCGAGTGACATTTGCCTCAGCTCCTTTCAAGGAGTTCGTGAGTGTTTCAACTGTACCAGTTGCACTTGCAAGCTCAGCTTCCAGTGCGCCTCGAGCTTCTGTTGCTGCTGTGAGTTCTAGATCTTTCGCTTTAAGCTGCGCTTCCAGCTCTGCGCTCTTCAGTTGAGCTTGATTGAGCTGGGCGTCGAGTTCACCGTTTCCAGCATGGAGTTGCTGTATGCTCTTTTGCTGCTCTGATTCACTCGCTTCTAATTCAGCCACGCGCCCTTGCAGGGATGCTGTGCTGCTTTCCAATTCAGCGATTTTTGTTTCGTGTTCTTGAAGAGTGAGAGCTGTCTTTGCAGCCATCTCTTTGAGTTGAGTAATTTCTGCTTCTAAGCCGGTTGTTCGATCAGCTGCGTCATCTCGTTCTTCGAGAGCAGCGGCTAGCTGAGCTTCTACATCGGATAGTGCTGTTTGCTGGAGAGCCAATTGCTCACCGAGTGCAGCTTGATCTTTCTCTGCAGATGCGAGATCCGCTTGTTTTATTAGCAACTCTTTGCCTAAAGCTTGGGAGTTCTCTGCATGACCTTCTTCAGCCTGTGCAAGAGCCTCTCGAAGTGCCTGCAATTCGCCTTGTAGCTCTTCTACTTGCTGTGAGGCTAAAGCCAATTCTGTTTTTAATTGAGTACCTGCGTCTCTGGCTTGTGCTACTTCGTTGTTAAGCTCAGCGATTCTAGCTTCTTTTTCCTGAAGTGTTCCTTCCAATTCTGCTTGGAGAGCCATCAGTGCTTGTTTTTCCTCTTCAAGAGCGCCTAACGATCTTTGTTGATCTGCACTAGTAGCTTTTAGCGTATCGAGTTCTTCTTGCTGAGTTGTCAGAGCGGCAACACTTTCGCTCATTGCATTTCTCTCTGTTTCAAGATCAGCATCAACCAGACCTTTAGCTGCTTGTAGATCTTTGAATTCTTGAGAGAGAGCTGCGATCGTTTGGTTCGCATTTTCTAGCTCGGCAGCAAGTGTTCCTGCATTTTCACCGGCAGTTGCAATTTTAGCTTCCAGCTCTGCGTGGGCTCTTGTTGCCTCGTCGAGAGTGTCTTCGCTTTCTCTAAGACGTGTGCCTAGATCTGCGCTCGTTTCCTCTGTTTTAGCGAGGCGAGCTGCTAGATCGTCTTTTTCAGTTGTAAGGCGATCAATGATTAGCTGCTTTGCAGACGCATCTTCTGTGAGCGTTGTAATCTGCTGGCTCAGAGCTTCTGTCTCTTTTTCCAATCCTGCGATTCTTGTCTCATGCTCTCGCAGAGTCTGAGTCGCCAGGAGGGCTTCTTTTTTGAGTTGTTCGATCTCTTTTCCTAGGCCATCAGCTCTAGCCACTGCGAGGTCTCGTTCGCTAGTAACCTCACTCAATTGAGCGATCGTAGCGGCTTGCGCAGCTTTTAAGTCGTCTACTTGCTGGCTAAGGCGCGCTTGCTCTTGTTCTGCAGATGTGAGAGCTGCTTGAGTCGTTTCTAACTTCGCTTTTCAGTCGTGAGTATCAGCTGTGCGATCTTCTTCAGATTGTGCGAAAGCAGCCTGTAGTGCGGCTACTTCAGCTTGTAATTGTGTGACTTGCGTCTGGGCTGACTGGAGATCTGCTTCTAATTGAGCATTATCTTCTCTGCCTTGAGCTGCTTGTGTATCTAGATCTTCTACTTTCGCTTGTGCAGCTGTCAGAGCTTGAGAGGTTGCATCGAGGTCAGCTTCTTTTTGCTCTAGGTCATTTCTTACATCTTGAAGAACTGTCTGTTGTTCTCCGGTAGAAGCTTTGAGTCTCTCGATTTCAGCTTGTGTCTTTACTAAAGCAGCGATGTTTTCGTCATATTCTTTCTTGAGAGCTGCGAGATCGGCATCAGCCTTTGATTTATCTGTTTGCAGTGCGTCTAATTCTTGGGAGAGATCGGTGACTTGCTGCTTTGCGGCACTCAATGCGCTTTCTAGTTCTTCACCAGTGACACCAGCGTGTTCTAGTTGCGCTTGCAGTTCGGCTTGTTGACGTGCAGCTTCAGTTAGTTCTACGCCTTTCTTGGCAAAACGCGCTTCTAGATCTGCGCTCGTTCCTTGGGCCTGAGCGAGTGTTGCCTCGAGTTCGTCGTTTTGACGGGTGAGTTCATTAATGAGATCCTGCTGATCAGATTCACTTGCCTCTAGAGCAGCAATCTGTTCACTCAGTTCGGTTGTAATTTTCTCTAATCCTTCGATTCTAGCTCCGAGCTCATTGATAAGCTGAGCCGTCTGTTGGGCTTCTTCCTTGAGTCCTGCAATTTCGTCATCGTACGTTTTTTCTTTCTGCTCAATGCTTCCTTCTAATTCAGCAAGCTGTGCAACAAGAGCATCTCTTTCGTTTTGAAGAGCCAGAAATTCTTTATCTTTTTCATCTTTGCTAGCGATTAGATTAGTAAGTCCCTCTTTCACGCTGTTTAAACCGTCATTGGCTTCTTCGAGCTGAGCTTGTAGAGTTTGCTGGGCAGCTTCATTCTCAGCTTTTTGTGATTGCAGCGCTGCTAGTTCCTCTTGAAGGCGGTTATTTTCAGCTTGAGTTTCGGCTTGATCACCTTGCAATTCTGCATATTTTTCTAGGAGATCAGGAATGATGATTCCATCCAAATCTTCGTTTCTAGCTGTGGCTCTTTGCATCGCCTTCGCTAGGGAATCGATCTCTTCTGTTTGGCTCTCAGGTGCTCGAGTAAGGTTTCTTATCTGTTCTTCTAGGCGCGCGATATCAGCTTTTCGATCCACCATTTCTCTTTCAAGCAGACCCACTCGATCACCATCAATAGGGGCTACTCTGCGCTCTTTCGATTGCGTTTCAAGAACAGCAATTAAGTCTTCCAGACGGCTATTTGTTTTCCCCAGAACGTTTCGCAAGTCGCGTGTTTCTGCTTGCTGTGAGCGCATCATCTCTTCGAGACGGGCTAGGTGAAGCGGATCTTGTGACGGCAGTTTATACGGTTCTGCTGCTTCAGGACGTGAGTAAGGTGAATCTGTTTCATGATTGCCGCGACGGTGTCCGGCACTAGAAGAGAAAAGCTCTCCACCGAGTCCATTCGGATGGGCTAGAGGATTGATAGTGCTAGGCTCTGGTTGTTTTGTCGGAGCGGGGAGAGGTGCGGGCGCTGGCTTAGTAGGCTCTTTTATTTGACCACTATAGCGCTCAAGCAATGCTCGTAGATCAGAATCAGGCGAAAAGCGAAGTCCGGGGTCCGATTCATTCTCAATCAGACGGACCCAATAGTTAGTACCATCCCACCCAACTACATAGCCGATCTCACTAGGATTATAGCTCTGCTTGCGGGCCATCTCATTAAACTGAGGGTTGGATCTCAACTCCGTTTCGAGAGAAGAGTAGTACTCTTTCTTTTGAGGTTGTAATGACAAACCCGTATTGCCATTTACGCTTGGTTGAATAACCTGAAATTCTGTTGTAGTCATAAAAGCTCTTATTATTTTAGTTATTTAAGAATCTATT
>JAJFMM010000104.1 GCA_021772165.1 Chlamydiota bacterium
TTGGGGGCTGTGTCCAGGATTTCCGAAACTGCTCTTGGCGCTCCGACTCTGCATCATTGCAGGTCTTGTCATCTACCTTATAAGGAAGCCATCGAGAGCGACCTTGGCTCTCTGGCTCATTGTAGCCGGAGCTCTAGGCAATATCATCGACATGTTCTGGTATGGCTGCGTCATCGACTTTCTTCATTTCCGTTTTTTCGGCTGGTCCTTCCCGATTTTCAATCTGGCCGACAGCCTGATCACCATCGGAGCTGCAATGCTCATTTTATGGCCGAAATCGCGCGCCGCATTTCAGGGACGCTAAGATGAATCTTCGCGTCTCTACTCCAGCTATAGAAGGACCTTACGAGGCAGCCAAATGGCTCAAAATACAGGTGCTGGCCGATGCATCAGAGATCGCCTCTCTATTTCAGAGACTAGGGGCTATCGAACTCTATCTTTTAGGTACGCCCTCTCCTCAAGAGGAACTTTGCTTCTCGCAGGAGAGCTTTCTTGCAGCCGTACAGCGCTGGACCGATAAGCTGCAGCGAGGAGAGGCTCTTTCTCAGGCGGATTTTCGCTCGACACTCGCTTGCGGCATGACGCTGGATCGGGACTGCTTCTGGCTGCAGGAGCTGCAGGGCGAGCGCTTTCTAGCCAAGATTAAACAGCCTGTTGTGCAGATTCAAGCGCACTTTTTTACGGTGGCTCAAGAGGAGAAGACATTTCACTCAATGGTTTTCGGCAAAGAGAGCATTTTTTGGGGCGTGCAGTTTTCCTACCCGCAGATTTTTATGGATCCACAGAGTGGGGACTTCAAAAAAGTCGACAGCTCTTTCATCAACACAAAGCTGTTTCAAGAGATTCGGCGCTGGTCGCGCGATGAGACGAGAGCAACGCCCTTTCTCTTGAGAGATGAGAAGATCAATGTGCCGATACGCCTTGGAAAAAACTGCTTTTCCTGGATCTCCAAACATCCACAGCTAGCTATTAACAATCTCGGAGTTGTTCATGCAAGTTGAGATTCTGACGATCGGCGATGAAGTACTGGAAGGCCAGACCCAGAACAGCAACGCGACCTTTTTGGGCAAAGTCCTCTCCGAAAAAGGCTACTCGATTGCGCGCCATCGAGTGATACCCGACGATCATGCTGTGATCCAAGAGGCTTTTAAAGAGTCTCTCTCCGATTTCGTCCTTGTGACAGGCGGACTGGGGCCAACAATCGACGATCTAACCAAAAATGCGGCCGTAGAGTTTTTTAGAGCACCGCTCGAGCTCGATCAGGAGATCTATGCGGAGCTCAAGACGCGCTATCCCGATTCGGACGACCTCAAAAGCCAGGCGATGGTGCCGAAAGGTGCCCTCGCTCTGAGAAACAGAGTCGGCACCGCTCCAGGTCTTCTTTTCAAAAAAGAGAAGGGCTCTCTCTTTCTCTTGCCGGGACCTCCCCGTGAAATGGAACCGATGTTTCTAGAACAGGTGGCGCCTCTGCTCGATAGCCAGTTTGCTCCCAAAAACGCACCATCTATGCTGCGCCTGTCTCTCTGCATGTTGCGAGAACTCGATGTCGATCCGATTTTGCGCGAAATCAAGAAAGAGCACCCCGATGTGGAAATTGGCATCTACCCCTCCTACGGAACGCTGCAGCTGCGCTTCAAAGTAACCCAGCTGCCAGAAAGATTAGACCAGTGGAAAGAGCGCATTCGACAAGCCTTTCCGACCCATCTTTTCGAAGGCGCATCGATTGCAGAAGCGCTGCACCGGCTGTTGATCGAGAAGGGAAAAACGCTGGCTCTTGCCGAATCCTGCTCAGGAGGCGCGATCAGCCAGAGGCTCACAGCCATGCCCGACGCATCCAAATACCTGCTCGGCTCCCTCGTTGTTTACTCGAATGCGTGGAAGCGGCAGTTTCTCGGCGTCCAAGAAAAGACGCTGGAAAAACATGGCGCCGTCTCTCGTGAAACAGCGCTGGAAATGGTGCAGGGACTCCTGACCGAAACAGAAGCGGACTACGCGATCGCCGTCACCGGAACCGCCGGCCCAACAGGTGGCACCGACGAAAAACCGGTTGGCACCGTCTACATTGCAGTGGCAGAAAAGGGCGGCGCGACCGATGCAGGGAAAGTGAGCATGAGACCCAATCGCTCCAGCATTATTGAACACACTGTACAAAGATCTCTCGGCGCTCTCTATCGCAAACTCGCCTACAACAAAGACAGCTTCTCATGAACGACACCTACCAACTCATCGACAGTGGCCACGCGCAGAAACTCGAGCGCTTTGGCGACTACACACTGGTTCGCCCCTGTCCACAGGCGATCTGGCGGCCGCAGCATCCAAACGAGTGGGAGAGAGCAGACGCATCTTTCTCTCGTGAAAAAGAGGAGCGCTGGACGCTACTCAGAAAGGATCTGCCCAAGAGCTGGGTCGTTGAGACCGCCGGAGTACGCTTCAAAATTGCACTGACCGATTTCGGCCATCTGGGCGCATTCCCTGAGCATGCACATCTCTGGACAGCGATGCGCAACCTGATTCGACCGAAGATGCGCGTTCTGAATCTCTTTGCCTACTCCGGCGGCGTGAGCTTGGCCGCGGCGCAAGAGGGCGCCGAAGTGTGCCACCTCGATGCGTCGAAAGGAATGGTTGATTGGGCCAAAGAAAACGCCAAGATCAATGATCTCTCCCAAGCGCCGATCCGCTGGATCGTTGATGACGCACTTAAATTCCTCAACCGAGAAGTGAAGAGAAACTCACTCTACGATGGAGTCATTCTAGATCCCCCCACCTTTGGTCGTGGCAGCAAAGGAGAAGTTTTCAAAATCGAGAGAGACCTCCTGCCACTCTTAGAGCAGTGCAAAGCCGTCCTGACCAAAAAACCGAGCTTCGTGATTTTTTCCTGCCATACACCAGGCTTCACGCCGCTGATCATGCAGCAAGTCATGGAACAGATCTTCGGAAAAAACGGGATTGAATCGGGCGAGATGGCGCTCCAAACTCCTAACACTTTTTCTATTCCCAGTGGATGTTATGCAATCAAGACCTACAGATAAAATTGTTAGCTTACAAAACCAGCGCATCAAAGATCTCGTGCGCCTCCGAGACAGAAGAGAGAGAGACAAAACGGGCCTCTTTCTCATTGAAGGCTACCGCGAGCTCAAGCGCGCACTCGATGCGGGGCGCGAGATGAGCGCCATCTTCTACTGCTCCGATCTCTTTCTCGGATCCAATGAACTGGCTCTTCTCGACAAGAGCGGCGCAGAGCTGGTCTCTTGCAGCCCTGAAGTATTTGCCAAGATCTCCTATCGCGATCGGCCCGATGGACTGCTCGGCGTCGCACCGCAGCGCCATCTCGGCCTAAAAGATCTCAAACTGCCTAAGAACCCCTTCCTCGTGATTGCCGAGAGCATAGAGAAGCCGGGCAATCTCGGCACCATCCTGCGCTCCTGTGATGCAGCCGGCGTAGATGCCGTGATTGTTTGCGATCGTACGACAGACATTCACAATCCGAACGTCGTGCGCTCCAGCGTAGGCACGCTTTTTACACTGCCTGTACTCGAAGCAGATGGAAATGAGACGCTCGCTTTTTTAAAAGAGCGCGGTATTCCGATCCTAGCCGCTACACCCGATGCAAAGCTTGAGTATACAAAATCGGATTGCACCGGAGCCATTGCCATTGCCGTTGGAACAGAACAGCTCGGACTCTCCGAAACGTGGATGAATCAGGCCGATGCCCAAGTGCGCATACCGATGCACGGCACCGCTGATTCACTCAATGTCGCATCCGCAACGACCCTCCTGCTTTATGAAGTCATCAGACAACGTGATCTATTGCGATAACCATCTGCTTGTGGCGAATAAAGCTGCCGGCATGTTGACGCAACCCGATGGGAGCTCTACGCCTGATCTTGAAGGAGAGATGAAAGCGTGGGTCAAGGCCAAATACAACAAGCCCGGCGCCGTCTTTCTGCATGCAATTCACCGACTCGACAGACCTGTGAGCGGCCTTGTGCTCTTTGCTCGGACCAGCAAAGCGCTCTCGCGGCTCAATGAGCAGGTGCGAAGTGGCACCATCGAGCGCACCTACATCGCGGAAGTGGAAGGCGCGCCCGCAGAAGAAGAAGGGGACCTGGAGCACTATCTGCGCCACGGCTCTCACACTGCGATCGTCTCCCACGCAAAAGACCCCGAGGCTAAATGGGCCTCTCTGCACTACCGGATTGAGAAGAAAAAAGAGAGAACCAGCCTCATCAGAATCGAGCTGAGGACAGGGCGCTACCATCAGATTCGGGCCCAGTTTGCCGCAATTGGCTGCCCGATAGTCGGAGACCATCGCTATGGAGCCAAGGGAGAGGGGAAGACCATTCGCCTCCACTGCACCCGCCTGGCCCTGACCCATCCAGTGACCCAAGAAGCCCTTTTTTGGGAAGAACTTCCACTCTTTGTTTTGTAAGTCGCTTGTTTAGAGCGTGTTGCGCCCGACTATTTTAATGGCCATGTTAAAATAGTCGCGACTAAAGTAACACGTTATGGTGATTGTTAAGACCTTTCTCTTTCAAGGCGGTTTGTTTAAAGGATAAACTGTGTTATAATAAGAGGATGAATACTATCCTTCCTCTGTCTTTATTGTTTTTTTTAGAAGAGAAGTTAATTCAATCAATTACTTCTCCTAGCAAGCTGTTTGCTAAAGAAAACCATCCATCACCCTCAAATGTGCTGAAGATGCTGCCCGCCTATAAACTCACCATGACGTTTTTAGAAGCGGCTAAGGCAGTGGTGGAGCAAGGCAAGACATCTCTTTCTCAGGGTAAGGCAGAAAAGGGAGAAGCTCTGGTTCTAAAAGGGAGCGCTCTGTTTGCTACCCTAAAGAATCAGCCCCAGTTGTTGCAGAAGACTCTGCAAGTGGTGCTCAAGCAACTTGATGCTGAAACCACACTCCCGTCCTCTATGAGACAGCTCGTTCCCACCTTGAAAGCGGATCTACAGTTATTACAAACGCTTACCCTCAAGACGCCGCCCCAAGAGGTGCAAAAAGTGTTAGCAAAAGTAGCTCAAAATCTAACTCAGCTGCCGCAGTCTCTTTTAAAAGAAGCGGTGCTGTTGGCCAAGCAAACTGTACAGCAGCAGTTTGCTCAACAGTCGCAGACGAAACTTGCTACGCCAGCAGCCAACCCAACGAGAAGTGAGCAGACGGTTGTGGATAAACAAGCGCCTGCTCAATCAATCAAAGCAGAGCAGTTGGAGCTGTTTCAGAAACAGACGCTTGAGAGAGCAGCAGCGCCTCTTATCGCAGCAGCGGTCGTCACAGCAACGCCGCAACCTCAGCTACAACAGAGCACTCAACTTCCCTTAGCCTTTGTGGTTCCTTACACTGCAACCATAAAATCAGAGACTCGTCCTGAGAAATCCAAGCGCAAAAAGTTTGAAGAAGAAGAGATCCTTGATGAAGAAGAGGAAGAAGAAAAAGAAGCTTCTTTCTAAGAAAAGGACAGGATAGACCGGTGCGCCTGCGGCGGCAGTTTGTGTTGGATTAAAATTATTTTCCCTGCACATCCTGCCGCCGCAGGCGATCCTACCTATCCTGTCCTTCTTTTTAGTTGTTCTGCGATCTGCACTGCATTGAGTGCCGCACCTTTTAAAAGCTGATCACCGACACACCAGAGCTCTAACGTATTGGGTTGGCTCGGATCGAGACGCAATCTTCCACAGTAGATCTCCTCTTTCTCAGAGGCATCGCTCGGCGTAGGAAAACGATTATTCACAAAGTCTTCCAACAGTTTCACGCCCGGCATCGAAGCGATCGCTTCTCTCGCAGCATCGAGGGAGAGCTCCTTGTGGAACTCTATGTTCGCAGAAATAGAGTGGGCGCGTAAAACGGGGACTCGCACACAGGTCGCGCTCAGTTGAATCGAATCATCTTCTAGAATCTTGCGCGTTTCAAAACGCATCTTGCGCTCTTCATCGGAGTAGCCACTCTCATCGATCTCTGAGTTATGCAAAAAGAGATTGAACGCGTAGGGGAAAGGGAGCTGGTGTGGGTAGGGCTGCTTGTCTAGCTGCGCTCTCGTCTCATTTTCTAGCTCGCGCATGAGGCCAAATCCAGCTCCACTGGCAGCTTGGTACGTGGATGCTACGATGCGCTTGATCTGAAAGAGGCGATGCAGAGGAAAGAGAGGCATGAGGAGAATGGTTGCCGCGCAGTTAGGGGAGGTGACCAGTTGTTTCGTGCCGAGAGCATGTGCATTGATCTCAGGAATGATAAGCGGCACATCAGGCTCCATGCGAAACGCACCGCTCGAATCGATCACAAAAGCGCCGGCCTTGAGCGCCTCCGGAATGAACTCCTTTGAAACACTTGAGCCTGCGCAGAAAAATACTAGATCGATCTCTTCGAAATTCTTTCTGGTGAGCACTTCGATGGTGATTGTTTTGCCGCTACAGGAAATGGTTTTGCCGGCAGATCGCGCTGTGGCAAAACAGCGAAGGGAGGTGATGGGAAAGTTGCGCTGTTCAAGCAGTCGTAGAATTTCTACGCCGACAGCACCTGTTACTCCAACAATAGCAATACGCATATAGAAGTTATGATAGAGCGGTGGAAAATAGGTTGCGATGCAAAAAAAAATGGGATAAGTTCTTTTTCTTGCTTATGGAAAACTCTGTGGAATCACTTCTTCTAAAATCGGTCGACGACGCCGTGAAAGCAGCAGAAATGCTCCGCAATCCCGATTCGTTATCGTTCATGAAACAGGCTTCGAGTCTGATTGCAGAAGCATACGGCAAACGCAAGAAGTTACTCGTTGCAGGCAACGGCGGAAGCCTTTGCGATGCGATGCATTTTGCAGAAGAGATGACAGGACAATTTCGCTTTAAACGGCGCGCTCTTCCCGCTATCGCATTGAGTGATCCAGCGCATATGAGCTGTGTTGGTAATGACTATGGATTTGAAGAGATCTTTTCGCGAGGCGTTGAAGCGCTCGGTGAAGAGGGCGATGTCCTTGTCGTACTGACCACCAGCGGAAACTCGATCAATATTCTCCATGCGATCAAGAAAGCGAAAGAGAAAAACATGCGCACGATCGCCTTTCTTGGAAAGACAGGTGGAGTCATCCGTGGGCAATGCGAGTTAGAGTGGATCGTTTCCGGCTTTCCCTTCTCCGATCGCATTCAAGAGGCTCACATGGCAGCCATTCACATCATCATCGAACTCGTGGAACAGAAGCTTTTTTCTTCACCCTATGCAACTACGCAATAGTCTATTTCTAGCGGCTCAAGAAGGAAAGCTCACAGAAGTTACTGCTTTGCGCTCGCTCAGTGCGCTCTGGTCTCTAGGTGCTCGGCTTAAAAACAAGCTCTACGATAGAAAATGGCTGACCAGCCATCAATTGTCTCTTCCCGTTGTCAGTGTAGGTAGTCTCACAGCAGGTGGCAGCGGCAAAACACCTCTCGTTCATCTTCTGGCAAAAACGCTCCAACCTCACGGCAAAATAGCTCTTCTTTCTAGAGGCTACCTTGCGAAAAAGTCAGGGCTGCCTCTAGGCGATGAGATGCAGATGCTGAAAAATCGTCTGCCCGGCGGTCTCTTTTATGTCGGCAAGAATCGGAAGGCATCCGGGCAAAAAGCTTTCGAGGCGGGAGCTGCTCTCGCCATTTTAGACGATGGCTTTCAGCATAGAAAACTCCATCGCGATATCGAACTCGTGATCCTCGATCCGGCAAATCCCTTTGGCTACGGCGCCTTTTTACCACGCGGCCTCCTGAGAGATCCTCCCGAACAGCTGAAGCGAGCCGATGCGATCTTCCTCAATGGAGAGGCAGACTGCGATCTCTCTTCTTATACGAAAGCGCCTTTGATTCGCGTGAGGCCAAAAATCCGACGTTGCGTCGATTGGCAGAGTAAAAAATCCGTATCTCTCAAAAACTGTTCCGTCGGCGCCTTCTGTGCGATCGCGCATCCGAAGCGCTTTACAGAGACACTTCGTCAGCTAGGAGTCAACACTCTGGAGAGCTGGTTTCTTAGCGATCATGCCAAACCGGATGCCCAGATCCTCAAAGATTTTGCCAAACGGTGTAAGAGAAAGGGCGCAGAGGCTCTGATCTGTACGGAGAAAGATGCCGTCAAATTAGAAGCTGTGGATCTACCTTTGCCAATATATTATTTGGAAATGGAACTGGAGATCGATTCTCATGGAAAGGGAGCCTGGGATTCTCTTATTGAAAAAATCGCTCTGAAGATGAATAATTAAAGGCCAAAACTGGAAAGAATAGAATGAGCGGGCAACTAAAAATTACGCTTCCTAAGCTCGGCGAGAGCATCGTCAGTGCTACTGTCGTACAATGGTTCAAAAAAGTAGGCGATAGCGTGGCTCTCGATGAGCCCCTTCTCGAGGTCTCTACCGATAAGATCAATAGCGAAATTCCCGCGCCCGCAGCAGGCACTCTGATAGAAATTCTGGCCGAACCGGGCCAAGAGCTGCAAGTTGGCGAAGTGCTTGCCGTCCTGGAGTCAGGAGCTACAGCCGCCGCCGCAGCTCCCAAAGCAGCTCCTTCAGCTTCTGCCCCATCGAGCGGTACTCAGAAAGAAGAAATTTTAACACCAGCCGTCCTCCGCCTCCTTCAAGAAAAAGGCATTAGCCTACAGGACATTGATAAGATTCCTCATACAGGGCAAAACGGCCGACTGACAAAAAAAGACGTGGAAGAGTTTGCTGATCGGAAGAAGCAGTGCCCGATGGCAGCCAAAGGGTCCGAGAGCCAGGAGAGGGTGAAGATGACTCCTCTTCGCAAGGCGATTGCGGATAACATGGTCAAGTCATTCTATGAAGCTCCACATGCCTCTCTCATCACAGAAATTGATGTGACCGATGTTGTTCGTATGATCAAGGAGAAAAAAGAGAGTTTCCTCAAAGAAGTTGGCGCAAAACTCTCGGTCACCAGCTTTGCAGCAAGGGCGATCACCCGAGCTCTACAGGCCTATCCTATGATCAATGCTTCTCTAGATGGCGATACGATCGTGCTGAAACGCTTCATCAACCTCGGCGTAGCAGTCAGTGTCGATCAAGGCGTGATGGTACCGGTTCTTCGTAATTGCCAAAGCCTCTCGATAGCAGATCTGTCTCACAAGATCGCCGAATTAGCCCTAAAAGCTCGGAACCAGACTCTTTCTCCTGATGATGTGAAAGAGGGCTCGATCACCATGACCAATTTTGGAATGACAGGTACGCTCATCGGCATACCGATCATCCGCTATCCGGAAGTGGCGATTGTAGGCCTGGGTGCTATCGAGAAGAAAGTGAAGGCGATGCCTGATGACTCGATCGCGATACGCTCTGTCATGATGGTCTCTTTGACCTTTGACCATCGCGTTCTAGACGGTCTCTATGGTTGTGGCTTTTTGAGCGAGCTGAAGAAGCACTTTGAGCAAGACATCTCTATCGATTCCTAAAATAACAAGTAGGACAGGATAAACAGGATCGGCTCAAAGGCAAGATGTGCAGGATAAAAATGTTTGATCCTGCACATCCTGCCGCCGCAGGCGATCCTGTTTATCCTGTTCTTTTTCTTTATTTAAAATTTCTTCACTTTTGGTGTGCGATGCTTATAGTGAAGTTCTATGGGACAGTATCTAAAATTCTGGGGCACCCGGGGCTCTTGCCCTGTCAGTGGCCCTCAGTATCGGAAATTCGGCGGAAATACCTCATGCTTAGAGCTGCGCTACGGCGATAGCCTCATTCTTATCGATGCCGGCACCGGCATCCGCCCACTCGGAAAGCAGCTTGCTCAAGAGGGAATCCGTGAAATCCACATCCTTTTTAGCCACATGCATTGGGACCATCTCCTTGGATTTCCCTTCTTTCAGCCCATTTATGAAGAAGACGTGCAAATTACGATCTGGGCGCCGCATGGCGAGGGACGCTCTCCTGATGAGCTGTTCAAAGAGCTCTTTTCTCAAGAGTTTTTTCCTGTAAGTTTCGATCAGTTAAAGGCCAAGCTGGTATTCCGTACCATTTGTGAGAAAGAGCCTATCGCTATCGGCTCTTTGCAAATCGATTTTCATCCTGCTCGCCATCCTTATAAAACGTTCTGTTTCAAAATCAGTACACCGCATCAAGTGATCGGCTATGCATCTGATAATGAGCTATGCTCTCCCTTTAACCCCGAGGATCATGCGAGTCTGATCGAGTTCTTCCGCCATTCTACTCTTTTCATTCATGAAGCTCAGTACAACGTGAAAGAACATGTGGAAAAAGAGGGGTGGGGTCACTCCTGTACGTTGGGTGTTCTTCTGCTGGTGGAGCATTTACAACCCGGAAAGTGGCTGGTAGTTCACCACGATCCCGAACATACAGATACGGATCTGAAAGCTCTTCGCAAAGAGACTAAAAAAGTTCTACGTAAAAAACATATCGATTGCCCTGTTGAATGGGTTGTAGATGGAACCGTGCTGGAGCTGAAATGAGTGATATCGGCTCTAAAATCCCTCGCATTACGATGCGAGTGAGCATTATGACTGTATTTTTGGCTCTGGTTTTAGGCTCCTTTGCCGTTGTTCTTCTTTATATGGAGTATAAAAACCGATCGATTATCAAGAATCTCTCTCACAGTATGATCAAAGAAAAGCGGAATGATCTCAATGGCGATGTAGAGAGCTTTTTCGATACAGCACAAAAACTCGTTGTAACCGGCGCGACCTTATTCTCTTCTGCGGAGCAGATAGCTGTCCAAAATGAGCAGATGCGCGCTTATATGCTATCTGTGGTCCAGAACTATCCCAATGTTGCTCTTCTCTATATCGCTATAGAAAATGGCGAGTTTATCCTGGCTGGCAACCTCTCTCTGGTCAATCAAGATGCGTTTCCTTCCAAAATCTCGAATCCTCTACCAAAGGGAGCTGCTTACCAATGGGAAGTTAGGAAAAACTCTAAGGGTAGACCGGAAGAGATCTACTACTATTTCGATAAGGATCTGAATGAGCTTGGTACGAAAACGGAGTATCCAAGAGATATTTACGATCCCCGAGAGCGTCCTTGGTACAAAGGCGCTATAAAGAAAAAAGCTCTCTATTGGACCGATGTCTATACGTTCTTCGAATCGAAAAATCCAGGGATCTCTGTTGCAAAACCTCTGTATGATTCCAATGGGAAGGTTTTAGGAGCCATTGGCGCCGATCTCTCCTTCGAGCTCCTTTCTCAGTTTTTCTTGAAACAGAAAATTAGTAAAAATGGGAAGCCTTTTATCCTCGATGAGCATGGCAATGTCCTCATTCCAACAAAGGGCCATAAGAGGTTTTCTACCATTCCTAAAGAGATAGTTACAAAAGCTTATCAGATCTATCAGAAGAACAAGACGTCTGATTTCCTCTTTAAGGTAAATGGGACCAAGTATCTTTGTACAATAGAACCTTTTCCTCTTAAAGCAGAAGACAAGTGGCTCATGGCGATCATTGTGCCTCAGGCGGACTTTTTCTCTGCGCTCGAGGCGATGCAGAGAAGTGTGATTTTCATGGTGATTGCGATTCTCATCATAGCCATTTTAACTGTGACCTATTTATCAAAAAGACTCTCGAATCCGATCGTCTCTCTGGCTCAAGAGGTGGATAAGGTGCGTCAGCTCGATTTTTCCAGCAAAGAAAGGATCCCGTCCAGGATCAAGGAGATCTTTCTCATGGATGAGTCAGTTGCGTTGATGCGATCGGCCATGCACTCTTTTACTTGTTATGTCCCTAAAGAAATTGTTCAGGGTCTCTTTTCTCAGAACAAAGAGATTAAACTGGGGGGTGAAAAGTGTGAGTTGACGGTGCTCTTCTCCGACATTGAGGGCTTCACGTCGATTGCAGAGGAGAGGGCAACAGAAGAGTTGATGCCTCTTTTGGCCGAATATCTTGATTCTATTTCTAAAATTATCCTCGAATCTCATGGGACTATCGATAAATACATTGGTGACTCTGTCATGGCTTTCTGGGGAGCGCCAACGCCTCTGCCCAATCATATAGAAGTTGCAGCTCAAGCAGTATTAAGCTGCAAAGCGTTTGTGCGTGACTTCAACGGGCGCTGCAAAGAGAAAAATCTTTCTCCTTTCAAAACGCGTTTCGGAATCAATACCGGTACGGCAATTGTCGGAAATGTCGGTACGCCGGAGAGAATGAACTACACGCTCATCGGCGATATGGTCAATACAGCTTCTCGCTTGCAAACCAAGAATAAGGACTACGGTACAACGATTTTAATCAGCAACGACGTCCTTCAAAAGCTGGGCGATAAATTTTTGACACGGCCCATTGATGTGGTCACTGTGAGAGGCAGAACTGAAGAGACCTCACTTTATGAGCTCGTTGCGATGAAAGAGGGGCCGGATGAGCTGCGCCCAACAGCTGAAGAGATCGATCTTTGCGCTCGTTTTTCTAAGGCATATGAAGCGATTAAAGCAGATCGGAAGGATGAGGCGAAAAAGCTATTCGCTGAGTTGGCAAAAGATTTTCCGGATGACCGCCCCACCCAAATTTATCTGGAGCGTCTTCCATGAAAGAGCGGGCTCGGCTCAATGAAAAAGATCCGCATATCGGCTCTCCCTGGAACAAATGGGGGCCTTATCTCGCAGAGCGAGCTTGGGGCACGGTGCGCGAAGATTACAGTCCAGATGGAGACGCTTGGAGCTACTTGCCTTTTGAAGAGGCTCATCGAAAACCGTTTCGATGGGGGGAAGATGGGATTTGCGGCTGGTGCGATCGCTATCAGGTGCTTAGCTTTGCTCCCGCTTTCTGGAATGGAAAAGATCCTCTTTTAAAAGAGCGTCTCTACGGCTTGAACTCCCATCAGGGAAATCATGGCGAGGATGTGAAGGAGTACTACTACTACCTGGATGGGACGCCAACGCACTCCTACATGAAGGCGCTCTATAAATATCCGCAGGCTGCGTTTCCCTATCAGCAGCTCATCGAAAAGAATGCCGCTCGCTCTCTGAAAGAGCCAGAATATGAGCTGATCGATACGGGTGTATTCGAGCAAAATGCCTACTTTGACATTACGATTGAGTATGCCAAAGAGGGTGCAGAAGATATCTGCATCCGTATCGTGGCAACCAATCGAGGAGCTGAGGCGGCTCCGCTCGCGATACTCCCTCAACTCTGGTTTCGCAATCAGTGGAGCTGGAGAAAAGAGCGCCAAGCAGAGCCGAGTATCTCTAAGGGTGAGCCTCTCTGTCTCGTAGCGGATGATTCTGCGATGGCCTCTCCCTCGAGTCTCAATTTTGATTATCATCTCGGAAAGCGTTATCTCTATGGCAGCGAAGGTGGAAAACTGCTGTTTACCGATAATGAGAACGGTGCAAAGGACGCTTTTCATCGATATATTGTTGGAAAAGAGGCATCTGCTATCAAGTCGGAAGAGAGTGGCACGAAGGCCTGCTTCTATTATGAGTTCGCTGCCATCGAACCGCAGCAATCGGTGACGGTGCACTTGCGCTTGAGTGATCATCCTCTCAAGGATCCTCTGAAAAAGGTCGATGCCATTTTCGAGGAGAGGATTGAAGAGGCAGACGCATTCTACAAGAGCGTACATCCTGAAAAGGCGAGCGCAGAGGAGTGCATGATCCAGAGACAAGCGCTCGGTGGGATGATCTGGAATAAGCAGTTCTATTACTTCGATGTCGAAAAGTGGCTCAAAGGCGATAACGAGAATGCTCCACCGCCCGAATCGCGTATGGATATTCGCAACAACCATTGGCAGCATCTCAACTCGATGCGCATTCTCTCTGTGCCGGATGCGTGGGAGTATCCCTGGTTTGCCGCCTGGGATTTAGCCTTTCACTGCTTGTCTTTTGCTCTCATCGATATCCGGTTTGCCAAGGAGCAGCTCTGGCTGCTTCTGTTCGAACAGTTTCAGCATCCGAACGGCGCGATCCCTGCGTATGAGTGGAATTTTTCCGACTTAAATCCTCCCGTACAGGCGTGGGTGGCTTGGCGATTGTACAACATGGAAAAAGAGCAGACGGGAAAAAATGATCTGCACTTCCTGGAGAACTGCTTCTTTAAATTGATGCTGAATTTCTCTTTCTGGGTCAATCAGGTCGATAGCTCGGGCTGTAATGTTTTCGAGGGCGGTTTTTTAGGTCTGGATAACATCACTCTTTTCGATCGATCGGAACGTCTTTTAGACAATGTGATCATCAAGCAGTCAGATGGTACCGGTTGGATGGCCATGTTTTCTCTGAATTTAATGCGCATCTCTCTCGAATTGTCTAACAAAAATCCATCTTACGAAACGATTGCGACAAAATTCTTCCAGCACTTTATCCACATCGGCGCTGCCTTGAAAACAAGGGGCAATAAAAAATACTCCTTGTGGGACGATCAAGATGGATTCTTTTACGACACTCTGGTATATCCTGACGGTCATTTTTCTCCTTTTCGTGTGCGTTCTTTAGTAGGTTTGATTCCTCTGTTCGCTGTGGAGAGCCTGAAAAAAGAAAATTTGGATACAAAACCGGGATTTAAAGAGAACCTTAGCTGGTTTCTCAATAACCGCTCCGATTTAACTTCAGAATGCATCATAGAAGGTGAGGATTCCTATTTTCTATCGCTTGTCAGTGAAGAGCAGCTTGTGAAACTTCTTCAATACATTGTGGATCCCAATGAATTTCGCTCACCCTATGGTGTAAGAAGCTTATCTAAATTTCATGAGAAAGATCCCTTCCAATTCAAAGAGTCTCAAATTAGATACGAGCCGGGTGTTGCTGAATGCAATGTTAAGGGAGGTAATTCGAACTGGAGAGGGCCCATCTGGTTTCCCATAAATTATCTATTGATCGAATCCCTAGAAAAGTTTGGGAAATTTTTTCCGGAGATCAGAACAGCGGACTCTCTCTCTGCTACAGCTCGTTCTATCTCAGAAAGCTTGATCTCTCTCTTTATCAAAAATAATTCGGGGAAACGTCCCATTTTCAAAGCCTTTAATAAAGAGACGGACCCTCATTTCCAAGATCTTCTGCAATTTTATGAATATTTCAATGCAGAGACGGGGGAAGGTCTCGGCGCATCGCATCAAACCGGATGGACGGGCCTCGTTGCCAATCTCATCGACGAGTATAGGAGATAACAGATGACGCGCGCTCCAAATTTCGCATTAGGTGTGTTTCTTAGTCTTCTTGCCTCTCTCTTGTATGCTTGTTACAGCGCAGGGATCAAGTTCGTTGGAGAGGAGGGCGCCAATTCGGTCGAAATGATTTTCTTCACCTATTTGATAGGCTGGCTCTATCTCCTGCCCGGTGCGTTTCGAAAAGGAGTTAAATATTTAAAAACAAAGCGGATCAGAATGCATTTTTTGAGAGCCCTCTTTGGGGTCTCTTTCGTCTTTTCCCTCATCTATTCGATCCAATTCATTCCTCTTGTCGATGCCGTGATGTTGAATAATACGGCCCCTCTTTTTA
>JAJFMM010000105.1 GCA_021772165.1 Chlamydiota bacterium
TCTTCTCTCTGCGCTCGAAAAAGTAACGGGTAGCTTTGAAAAAGCTGTCGAAGAAGCCGGTAGAATTCTGTTCATCCAGGGAAAAGTGATCCCTGTAACGACACATCAAGTTCGTTTGAAAATGATTCTCAATAGCCGCAAATTACTGGAAGGGGAGAGAGATATCTATCTCTCCCAAGAGATTGATAACGGCTTTAAGTCTCTCTATTTAGAGCCGATCCCTCAAGTCAACCCGCACGTTCTCGATGCGATCCGCGAGGCTGATCTGATTGTCCTCGGGCCGGGCGGTCTCCACACTTCAATCATTCCTAACCTTCTAGTCGAGGGCGTGTGCGAAGCGCTGCACCAGGCGCGCGCTAAAAAGATTTATGTTGTCAATTTGATGAATCGCAAAGGTCAAACCACCGGATTTAAGTCGAGCCAGTATTTAAAAGAAATTGTTCCTTTTCTCGGGGGAGACATTTTCGACTATATTATGATGAACAAAGAAAGGCCTCCTGAAGAGCTCATCGCTCTCTATTCCACAGAAGGAGACCTGGTTGAAAACGATATGGATGATCCTAGAATGATTTTTGCCGATCTTTTAGGCAGACCCCCTGAAGACCGCGTGAAAAAAGATCTTTTGAAACGCAATTTGATCCGTCACGATTCAAGAAAACTTGCACAGGAGTTAATGAAAATTGTTGATAGTCTTTGATCTGGACGACACGCTTATCGATACTTCCGGATGCGTGACGCCCATGAGGCTCAAGCAAATTCTTGAAATGATTGTGGCCAGAAATGCGTGCCCGGAGCCGTTTGAAACGGCGATGAGCTCGCTTCTGGCTCTAAATGAGGTCAGTGTCAATTCCAAGGAGGCCATTCGAGATACGCTGAAGCGCTACGACGCCATGCACCTCTTCGATGAAGCTCTAGCCCTCTATACGACCCCTCTCCCGGCTGATTTCTCTGTCCAGACAACCCCAAATGCAAAAAATGTTTTACAGACATTACATGCACAAGGTCATCGACTGGCTATTGTAACTGCTGGAAAAAGTACATTTCAGCTTGAGAAGATAGAAAAAGCTGGATTTGAAGTTTCAGTTTTTAGTAAGATTATGGTCCCAGAAGATTGTATTAAAAAGCCTTATTATGAGGCATTGTTAAAAGAATTTTCGGAACTTCCCTCCGATTGTGTTGTAATAGGAGATCGCGTACCGATGGATCTTCTACCAGCACATGAATTGGGCTTCCGCACAGTGCATATGCGCTGGGGTAGAGGCAGGATGTGGAAGAGAGAACCTTGGATCGACCATTCGATCCGCGAACTGTCTGAACTATTGGAAATTTTAGTATGATGACAGCCAATCAGATCTCACCTGGCATGACGATCAACCTCGATGGGAAAATTTTCCGCATCGAATCGAGCGTTAAAGTCACTGTCGCGAAAGGTACGCCTTTCGTGAAAACGAAATTACGCAATCTCATCACAGATGATGTGAGCGAGAAGAGTTTTAAGCTGGACCAAGCTGTTCTAGAAGTACAGCTAGCCGAGCGTATGCTCGAATTTCTTTACCCGGAAGGGAAAGAGTACCTTTTCCTCGATGTAGGAACCCTCGATCAGGTATCCGTTGGATCCCAGATTTTGGGCGATAGGGTGCACTTCCTAAAAGAAGGGATTCAGGTTAAAGCAATGTTCTATGGTGATACAATTTTCGCCGTTGAGCTTCCTCAATTTCTCGAGATCATGGTTGTCAAGACAGACATTGCGGAAGCAGATTCCGCAGCAGCAGGGTCTAGTGCTACGAAGCAAGCCATGCTGGAGACAGGAGCCAAGTTACAGGTTCCTCTCTTTATTGAAAGCGGCGATGTGATCAAGGTCGACACACAGACCAACGAGTACATACAGAGAGTATAACGGTGAATCTAGAACAGATCAAAGAATTGATGACGAGCCTCGAGAGCAGTAAGCTCAAGAAGCTCGTGTTGAAAAAGGGGGACTTCGAGCTGGAGCTCGAAAAAGAGGGCGATGCGCCGTCTGTTGTTCATTTGCCCCCTCATTATCAACCTCCGAGCGCAGCCTCCTTTGCTCAGCATTTAGCTCCTGCAGGTGTTGAACACCCAAAGGCGGCTCAAAAAGCTGCTGAGCCAACTGGTCAATTTGTGACCTCTCCGATGGTGGGAACAATTTACTCTTCCCCATCTCCGGATCAGCCAGTCTTTGTAAATGTCGGCGATCGGATTGAAGAGAACACCGTCGTCTGCATCGTTGAAGCGATGAAGGTGATGAACGAGGTGAAAGCCGGTGTAAAAGGCACTGTGGTAGAGATCCTTGTCGATAATGCACAGCCAGTTGAATTTGGCGCTAAAATCTTCAGGGTTGAGTAGACCTATGCAGAAAGTATTGATAGCAAACCGAGGAGAGATCGCAGTCAGGATCATACGAGCCTGTCACGATCTCGGACTTCATACCGTCGCTGTATATTCTGAAGCTGACGCCGATGCGCTGCACGTCCATCAGGCCGAAGAAGCGGTCTGTATCGGAGAGGCGCCCTCGAGCAAATCCTATCTGAAAATTTCTAACATCATCGCCGCTTGTGAGATCACGAGCGCTGACGCGGTACATCCAGGTTATGGATTTCTCAGCGAAAACGCTAACTTTGCCTCAATCTGCGAAAGCAGTGGCCTGACCTTTATTGGCCCCTCATCTGCTACGATTTCTCTTCTAGGCGACAAAGCAGAGGCAAAAGCGATTGCCCGCAAGGTAAACTGTCCCGTCATTCCAGGATCACAAGGTGTTGTAGCTGATGCCGAAGAAGGACTCGTAGAGGCTTGCAAATTCGGTTTTCCTATTTTCATCAAAGCCGTTGCCGGCGGTGGTGGTAAGGGAATCCGCATCGCCGAGTCTGAAGAAGATTTTGTAGCAAAATTTGCATCCGCCCGTCATGAAGCGGAAGTGAGTTTTGGCAATCCAGCTATCTATCTCGAAAAGATGATCGTCAATCCGCGCCATGTTGAAGTGCAGGTGATGGGAGACAAATTTGGAAACTACGTCTATCTAGGAGAGCGCGACTGCACCATCCAGCGTCGCAGACAGAAGCTCATTGAAGAGACACCGAGCCCTTGCGTCGATGACACGATGCGCAAAAAACTGGGGGAAGCAGCTATTGCCATCGTCAAGGCAGCGAACTACCACTCCGTAGGTACCGTTGAGTTTCTTCTCGATGAAGACTCCAATTTCTATTTCATGGAAGTCAATACACGTATCCAAGTTGAACACACCATAACTGAAGTACTGACTGGTGTAGACTTGGCTCAAGAGCAGCTTCGCATTGCGAGAGGGGAAAAACTCTCCGTGCGACAAGAAGATATTCAGTTCAATGGACACGTCCTTGAGCTACGAATCAATGCAGAAAATCCACATCAGCAATTTTCGCCCTCACCAGGACTTCTTGAGCACTACGTTCCTCCCGGAGGACCTCATGTGCGCGTAGATAGCGCTTGCTACGGCGGATACCGCATTCCTCCCTACTATGATTCCATGATTGCGAAGTTGATCATTCATGGAAAAACGAGAAGTGAGGCGATCGCGCACGCCAAACGAGCTCTGCGTGAATTCCATATCCGCGGTGTACACACCACCATTGCTTTCCATCAATTCATGTTAGAAGATGAATGCTTTTTGACGAATGAATACACAATCGGTTATATTGACCAGCTCATTTCCGAGGGGTGTACATTTGGACAATCTGATGCCGCTGATCGCCAAAGAGCAGATCGCAACGAGCATAGCGCAAGCCGCGTCTGACATTGATCGCCAATACAAAGATAAAGATCTAGTGATTGTGATGGTTCTTAAGGGAGCCATCTGCTTTACAGCTGATCTGATTCGCGCCATGACAATTCCCTGTGACCTACAGACTGTGCAGTGCAGCAGCTATGGAAAAGGGGGAACGAAGAGAGGCGAGTTGAATATCTTTGGCATCGAAGCTCTTGAGATTGAAAACCGCGATGTCCTCGTAGTCGATGATATTTTCGATTCGGGCCATACACTCTTTTCCCTGATCGAAACTCTCAATAAGAAAAATCCAAGCAGCCTCAAAAGTCTCGTTCTTCTCACACGCAACGCTTCAGAGATGTCCGATTTCCACCCCGATCGCTCACTCTTTTCTATTGAAGATGAGTTTGTGATTGGCTACGGGCTTGATTACAAAGAAAAGTATCGCGGGCTACCCTCGATCTATGCTTTGGAGCAAGTATGAGAGGCATTTTACTCGCCGGCGGTAGCGGCACCAGGCTTTATCCCGCGACAGCAGCACTCAGCAAGCAGCTTTTGCCCATCTATGACAAGCCGATGGTCTACTATCCTCTAGCTACACTCATGCTGGCGGGGATACGCGAGATCCTGATCATCTCAACAGAGGAAGACACCCCCCGCTTTGAAAAACTCTTTGGAGATGGTTCACAGCTCGGGTTGCAGATCTCTTACAAAGTTCAGCCGAAACCGGAGGGGATCGCGCAGGCCTTTATCCTGGGAGAATCGTTCATTGGCGATCAGAGCATTGCTCTAATTCTTGGAGACAATATCTTTTACGGCAATGAGCTGCCCCTGGTTTTAGAGAAAGCTTCCAAGCTTAAAACAGGAGGGCTGATTTTTGGCTACCGAGTTAAAGATCCGGAGCGCTACGGAGTGATCTCCTTTGATGAAGAGCATCGCGTTGTCGACATCGAAGAAAAGCCAAAACAGCCCAAATCAAACTTTGCAGTGCCGGGAATCTATTTTTACGGACCCGAAGTCGTCTCCATCGCAAAACAGATACAACCCTCTCAAAGAGGGGAGCTGGAGATTACGGAAATCAACCGCATTTTTTTGGCGGAAAAGAAGCTCCACGTGCAGCTTCTTGGCCGCGGCTATGCTTGGCTCGACACAGGAACCTTTGATGCTTTTCATAAAGCATCCGCATTTGTCCAGGCGATCCAAGAGAGACAGGGGATTAAGATTTCTTGTATCGAAGAAGTAGCCTACCGCATGGGCTATTTAGACCGCTCTCAGCTTCTCAGGCTAGCTGAGCGCTTTAAAAAGAATGAATATGGCACCTATCTTCGTCAGGTTGCCTCTGAGCAGACAGAATCTCAGCAACCCTGCTTATCGGCGCTGTCTTAAATTTTCAATGAATCCGTTGCCGTAAACTCCTTCTATCCATAAACTATCCGCTCTTAAATAAAGGATTTTCAATATGGATATTAATTTTGTTACGCCTTCCTTTGATCTCAAGCTGCATCAGCCCACTGCTACTACGTGGAAAGATCGTGCGGTTACGCTCCGCAAAGAAATAACACTTCCAAGAGCTATAGCTGGGGTGTTTCTTCTTGCCGGTGCGTCCTATTTTGCTAGAAATTCTTATTCCATTCCTTCTGATGTGTCATCATCTAATAGTATTCCTGAAGATATTTCTAAAACGTCAGTTGCAGTAAGCATTGCTGAGCTGGCTGAGCTCACTCTGGGAGCTCTTGTGGTTAGTGGAGCGATCGGAGTTTGCGGGTGGTTTGTATCGTCCGATAACCATAAAGTTGATGCAGTGGTTCTACCCTCTTCAGAAGAGGACTCACTTACTGGCCCAGGAATCGATAATGGAATACCAGAACTTGCGCCACCAGCTGTCGTTGCAGCAGAGGATGAACCAGTTGTTGAACAGCAGGTATTAGAGGTGGAACCAGAACCCGCACCAGAGCCAGTACCTGTTGTCAGCAGTCTTGAATCTGCTCCGGCTCCGGCTTCAGATGGTTTAGGTCTCTTTCTTGAGGAACTGGATCCTGCCGAAGTTCCTGCCCCCCCGCCTTCTCCGCAGAATCTTCTAGAGAATACTATTCCTGTTCCTCAGCCTGGTAAAGGAGGTAACTGGTGCGGCGACAGTATTTGCTGCTAAAATTAAAGGGATTACGATGAAGGTAGAGCAGCCTATCTAACGAAGTATGGTTTTAGTTCAGCCCAACCGGACCATCTCAGTCCTGTCAAGGAGCCTCTGCCCATTCTTGCTGTTGCAGTAAATGAGTCCTCTCTTTAACCTCTTCCAAATTATTTTTAAGAGGATAAATGAAGATTGCATGCCAAAATTGTATGTTCGCTGTAGATCAACCAAGGCAGCGCGTTGTTAGTTGGAAGGTTCGTATAGTCGAGTGTTTTAAACAACCGGCCCTTTTGAACGCCGTTGCAGCCATCTTGCTGCTGGTTGGTTTATCCTATTTCTCTTCTGTTTATCAAAACAGCCCTAAGTCTAGCTCTTCTGACATAGATCAGAGGCAAAGTCCGGCTCCATCTGTAAATTGGCCCGCTACTACCATTGAAAATATGACCGATAGTCCAACGGCAAATCACAGGACTTCTCCGCTAGCAGCAGAATCTCTTGAAACTGTAATAGTCAGAACTGCCATGACTTATCTGGGCTTTCTTTCCGCTTTTCTTTACTGGGGATCGAAACCGTAAGACCTATCTTTAATTTAAGGAGTTTAAAATGAAAATTGATATCAGAAATAGTTTTTCTCAAGCAGCAGAACAGGCGAAGCAGAGTGTAGTTGCTTGGAAAAATCGTTCAGTCGAATTTTTCGAGGATCCGAATCGTATAAAAACCTCTGCTGTTGTTCTTTTAGGTGCTATTCCAGCAGCGTATTTAGCGAAAACTTATTTTTGTGCCACAGCTGGACCGAACCAAGCACAAATAAACCCTTCTGCAGCGCCAACGAAAATGCCAGAAGGAACTACAGCAGAAGAGTCCGGTTCGCTAGTCGGATATGTCCTGCCTATCGTTTTACTGGCAGGGACTATCTTAGCTGTATACGCACGGAACAACCACCAAACAGCAGCTAAGCATGAGCTGCCGAATTTGCCAGATGCATCTCCGGAGGAGACGGTAGCGTCTACAGCTGCTCAACGACCGGTTGGAATGCGAGAGGGAGAGGGGTCTTCACCCATTGCAGAGCCGACCGTCGCCGGAAAGATGGAGAAAAGCGCCTCTTCTGAAGAACTGAGTCAAGAAGCGAAGCCGAACCCACTTGGTCGGCATCAAAGGACTCGTTCTGTAGATCTTCAGGGTGGTTCTGCTGCTGAAGCTGCTCCTGCTGAACTAGGGTCAGTAGAAGCTCTTGAAGCTAATCACAGGTCTTCAGAAGATCTGGCTAAGGATTTAGAAGATCATAGGCAAGAAGAAACAGCTGGTGCTAAGCTTGCGCTCGCAGCGACAGGAGCTGATGCCAGGCCACCAGCCTAAAAGTTCTCAAGGGACTTAGATTTTCGATAGTATTTTTCTATGCCATTGGCGATCTCATCGGGATCGTCAGTGACATGGATTAGATCGAAATCTTCTTGTTTGATGTTGCTGTTCGCAAGCACTGTTTTGCGCATCCAGTCAAGCAGCCCACTCCAGTAATCTTTACCAACTAAATAGACGGGGAAAAATTTAATTTTCTCCGTCTGTATCAGAGTGAGAGCTTCGAAGAGCTCATCGAGAGTGCCGAACCCGCCAGGCATGACCACAAAAGCCTGCGCATAGCGAATGAACATCACTTTACGTACAAAAAAGTAGCGGAAGTTCAGCTGATAATGGGAATCGATGTAGGGATTTGGTTTGGCTTCGCTCGGTAAGTTGATGCAGAGTCCGCACGATTTTCCATTCGCCTCTTGTGCTCCTTTATTGGCGCACTCCATGATTCCAGGCCCACCGCCTGTGATGATACCGAACCCTTTCTGTACAATCTTTTTGGATATTTCGACGGTGAGATCGTAGTATTTCGGGCTTATGGGGTTCTGGTTAGTCGAGCCGAACACGGCGACAGAGGGTCCCAGATACGTCATGGTTTCAAAGCCATCAACGAATTCTGACATGATGCGGAAGATTCGCCAGGAGTCTAAGGTGCGAGCATGCTTATGTTGTTTTGTCTGTTCGTTGGAAAAGTTTAGATTGTATTCGTCGCGCATGAGCCAAGTGGATGAGGTTCTTTAGCCTCACCTTACTTCAACCCTTCTTGCTGATCAATCTTTTTGCAAGACTCTTTTTTGATTTACGACGTTTTGCGATTTTAGCGGTACGTCCGTAGACGGCTTCATGAAGCGTTTCAATGGCCATGAAGGCGGTTGGATCTTCGCGGACGACGATCTCCTTGAGCTCTGCAAGATCGAGTCTTTCGACGATGATGAAGAGAATGTCGCGATCTTCACCCGAGTAGCCGCCCTTACCTTTGATGAAGGTCAGTCCAAGGCCAAGCTCGTGGGTGATGATTTTGCTGAGTTTTTCGGGTTCAGCGCACATGATGAGGACGGATTTGAGCTCTTCGAGGCCTGCGATGACGATGTCCATCATCTTGAAGGCGACGATGTAAGTCATCAGAGAGCGAAGGGCGATGTGCCAATCTTGGAAAATCCAGCCGTAGCCAGCAAAGATGAAGAAGTTGATGAACAGGACGACCTGCCCTACCGTAAAGCCCTGTTTGCGGTTGATGAGGATGGCGAGGATCTCGGTACCATCGGTACATCCGCCGTAACGGATAATGAGGCCGACTCCCGCACCCAAAATGGCACCGCCAATGACGATCGCCTCGAGGGGGTCCGCTGCAAAGCTCGGAAGCTTTTCCAGGAGGGAGAGAAAGAGGGCAAAGAGAACCACTGCAGCCAGCATGTGCAGCACGAAGCTTCTTCGGATGTAGCGCCACGCGAGATAGAGAAAGGGGAGGTTGAGTCCTAAAAGATAGAGGGAGAGGTATTCGTTTCCATAGAGTCTGCCGAGGATCAGGGAGATACCGATGACACCGCCGTCGATCAAATCATTGGGGATCAAAAAGACGCGGATGGCAAATGCTGCAAGCAGCGCGCCAACGGTCATTCCAATAAAATGTATAGTATGAGTGTAGAAAGTTTTGGGGAGAGGTGATTTATGAGCCATAGAACCCTCTAGGAATTGCGTTAAAAAAAACGCGGGAGACGGGACTCGAACCCGCAACTTCCGCCGTGACAGGGCGGTGCTCTAACCAATTGAACTACTCCCGCAATTGGATTTTGTTTGGGCGCAAAAGGACTCGAACCTATGACCACCTGTGTGTAAGACAGGAGCTCTACCAACTGAGCTATACGCCCGTATTTGGAGCTTGATTAAGATGTGCAATCTTGCTCAAAAACGAGATGTTATTCTAGTCTGAACATGTTTTTTTACTCAACTACCTTTTTCAATTTGTGAGGATTTCCGATGACAGAGCTGGTGGAATTGCTTAAAATTTCTCCTTCTATTTCCCTCGATATCCGCTATGCAACGACGAATAATTTCGTGGGAAAAATCGTCTATTCTGAGCCATGCTGTTTTTTACAGAAAAAAACTGCCATGCGCCTCGATCGAGTGCAAAAAAGGGTGCAAAAATGCGCTCTTGGATTGAAGGTTTTTGATGGATATCGCCCCCTTTCTGTGACAAAAATATTTTGGGAAGCTCTTCCGGATCCGCGTTATTGTGCAGATCCTCAGTTGGGCTCCAGGCACAATAGGGGTGCAGCGGTCGATCTGACTCTAATCGATGCTGCGGGCCTGGAGTTGCCCATGCCAAGCGACTTTGATGAGATGGGTGAGAGGGCGCACCGCAGTTTTATAGATACAACGAAAGAAACTCTGGAGCATCGGCAGATGCTACAGGATATAATGGAAAGTGAGGGATTTATCCCTCTGGAGACAGAATGGTGGCATTTCGACGATCCCGATTGGGAACAGTATCCAATTTTAGATATTCCTTTGGACTCTTTGTAGTTCTCTATTTCACTGCTTGTACTCCGACGACGGTCGAGGGTTTTCACAGAGAGGGGGAGGCTGCAGCCAAAGCGTTAACAGAAGAGATGCGTAAGATTCAGTCGTGCGATGATCTGCGTGTGGCTATCCCAAAGCTGAGGAAGGGCTATGTTCGGCTTGCTCGTCTGACCATTGCGGTCTCCGAGTTAAAAGAGTCAGGGGTGGTGCCTTTGATGCCCTCACAGGCAAATGATGAGCTTTTTGCAGAGATCTCTAGGCTCTACGAGCTGCCGGGTGGTAAGGAGCAACTCATAGCAGCGCAAAGGGACGCACTCAAACTATTCAATATGTAGTTTTTGGATTGGATCGCGATGCAGATCGAGCAGTTCATGATCTGTCCACTCTCTTACATGGATCGGAACAGCGGTTAGGTAGCCTTCTTTAAGAAGAGCGACGTCGCTTTCCGGATCTTCTTCGTGGTGAGACCAGCGGCCACCGAGCCAGTAATAGGGAACGCCTTCAGGGTGGAGTCTCTCTTCGGGACTCTCGATCCAGTAGCCTTTTCCTTGTCGCGCCATGCGAAAGCCTTTGATCTTCTCCTCGCACTTTGAGGGAAATGTGACGTTGAGGAAAGAGTGCGTAGGGATGGGATGTTTAAGGAAGTGCTGTACGAGAGAGCGGATGTGAGTGCTCATTGTTCCGAGAGCAGGAACGGTAAAATCTTGAAAAGAGAAGGCGATCCCTGGAATTTTACGGAGAGCTCCTTCGATGACAGCGCCCACAGTTCCACTGTAGTGGATTGTGCGACCTGCGTTTGAGCCGCGATTGACACCAGAGACGATTAGATCGGGCTGTTTTTTCAGTATTACGCTGAGAGCCATTTTCACACAGTCTCCAGGAGTGCCGTTGACGCTCCAGGCAGGTGTCTCTTTTTCCCAGTCTACAGGACGGAATTGTAGGGGCTTGGTGATTGTGGTGCCGAGGCCGCTGCCTGATTTTTCTGAAAGGGGCGCTACGATTGTGATGTCAGCTATGTCGGAAAGAGCTTCCCAGATGTGTTTGATACCGGGAGCATGAATGCCGTCGTCATTAGTAATTAAAATATTGGGTCGTGTCATAAAAATAGGGGGTTAATTTGAAGAGATCCTTTCAGCTTCGCGTCCTTTTGTCAGGTAAGAAACGAGCACGATGGAGAGTCCGCTGAGGAAAAAGCCAATGACAAGGGAAGGGATTTCCCATTTGTAGAGGTCATTGAAGTAGGGCCAAATAGCTGTACAGAGGCCGCCGACGAGGATTCCGGTAAAAGCGCCGTAGCGGTTGGTGCTTTTTGAATAGAGGGCAAAGAGGACCACTGGGCCAAAAGATGCTCCGAGACCTGACCAAGAGTAGAGAACGAGCTGATAGATCGAAGATACTTTGAAAAAGGCGATGGCGTAGCCAACGAGAGAGATCAGAAGTACGCTTGCTCGAGAGGCCCAGAGTAGTTCTTGGGGGCCGGCAGTTCTGCGGAAGATTCGTTTGTAAAAATCTTCAGATAGGTTGGAGGCGACAACCAGGATCTGTGCAGCCATTACGTTGGTCGTGGCTGCGAGAATTGCGCAGAGAACGAGACCGGCGACAAAAGCGGGAAGGGTCTCTTTGACGATGTTGAGAATCACTTGTTCCGGATCTGTCATTCCTTGGGGGAAAAGGTAGATGCCGATGACTCCGAGGATGGTTGCAGATGTCAGCGCCAGAGCTTGCCAGCTGATGCCTACCCATTTTGCTTTCGCCATGTCGGTGACTTTACGGATCCCCATGAATTTTGTGAGGACGTGAGGCAATCCGAAGTAGCCGAGGCCCCAGCCACAAGTTTCGAGGAAAATCCTTAAGAGAGTGCGAGGTTCCCAATTAGGAAGCAGAGAGGTGGATAGGTTTTGCGCTTTTACCGCAGCGAGCACGGGCTCAAATCCACCGAATCGCATCAATAGATGGATGGGGATGTAGAGAATAATGGCTAAGAGGAAAAAGCCCTGGAATAAGTCGATCCAAGCGATCGTTTTGTATCCTCCCATGAAGACGTAGAGAACCACGATGAAAAGTCCGAAGGTGGTGCCGACTAAATAGGGCAGTTGGAACAGCGATTCGACTAAAACGCCCATCGCCACGATGCCTGAGGAGATGTAGAATGTGAAAAAGAGGACCGACATCGCTGCTGAAACATAGCGGATGGCCCCGGTCGTATCTCCAAAGCGGTTTTCAAAATAGGAGTTGAGGGTCAAGCTGTTCGACTGTTCTGTTGCAATTCGCAATTTTGGCGCGACAAATTGCCAGTTGAGAAACATGAAACCGGTCAGGCCGATAGCTGCCCAGCCACCGAAGAGTCCTGTAGTAAAAATCATCGCGGGATAGCCAAGAAATAGCCAGCCACTCATGTCGCTGGAGTGGGCTGAGAGGGCAGTTAGCCAGAAATTGAGAGAGCGATCACCGAGGATAAAGTCCGTATCGCTGGTCTGCTTTTGATAGGAGAAAAACGCAATCCCAAGAAGGATTAAAAAATAGGAGGCGAAAGTGATGATTTCAAGCATAGGAACTATCAGTTGTAACCCTCCTGTATACCCTCTGGAAGGAATTCAACTCAAGGAAACACTGGGCAATTCATATTTTCAATCTTGGGGATCAAATCTACTGCGATCGAGTTTTCGGAAGTAGCTAACCGGAAAAAGGTTAACTACTTCCTCCAAACTCGTTCTCGCTACGATTTGCTCTCCCGATCTTAAAAACAGCAATTACCCAGCGTCTCCTCAAGGAAACACTGGGCAATTCATATTTTCAATCACGGGGATCAAATCTACTGCGATCGAGTTTTCGCTACGATTTGCTCTCCCGATCTTAAAAACAGCAATTACCCAGCGTCTCCTCAACGAGATCTTTACTGGATTGAAAAAAAGATCTATGCTCCCTGAACTAATTATGCAGCGACTTTATTTTCTTTTTTTTCTAATCCCGTGGTGCCTGTTTGCCTCCGACGTCTTTCAAATGGCAGTCGGAATGGGCTACCGCAGGGATGATGCGGGAATGAAATTTTCGACAAGTTCGGAAGAGCTCTACACGGAGAAAAATCTCATTAATGGCGTGGAGCTCGATCTCTCGTTTCGCTTCTCTGTTCAGAAAGTGCGCATTGCCCTGGAAGGAGATGTGGGCTGGTTTGTCTCGGGCAGCAGTCGCAATAACCCGCTGCTTCAGGTGCCGACCTTCACTGATTATGAGGGTAGATTTAGCCAGAGCGTAGGAGGCTTTTTCTCAGATGGCATGGCGAATCTCGGATACGCTTTTAGCCTAGATTCGATCCAGTTTGTTCCGCAGGCGGGCTTTGGAGTCTTTTATCAGCAGATCAAGCATGGCAATAACCATCCTCAATTCGATCGGACCGATGGCGTCGCAGCGCTCTCCTACACTCTTGCGCAGACACGTCTCAAGCGGCTCTGGTTCGGACCCTGCCTCGGAGCAGATCTTCTTTATCGACCGCATCCTGCTTGGCTTCTTGCTGTGGGCTATTTTTACTACTTTGCGCATTTCAATCAGAAATTCGATCCTTTTGCCAACCTGACCTACGAGACGCCTACTGCCTCTGAGTTTTTCATCTCCCAGAAGTTTCGCACATCTGTGCCTGCGCACGGCCAGAGAATTACCGGAAAGATTTCGGCGCAGATTGCTCAAGAGTGGAGAATGAATCTGCTTTTCAACGCGTTTCTTTTTTCGGAGAGAAATAAAAAAGTCACATCCAAGCAAGTGATTCAGCAAGTGTTTCCGACAGAGAGTTTCACCACGATTACTCAAAAACTCTCTTCTAAAGCGTGGTGGGAAGCCTATGCGACTGTTCTAGAGATTGAATATTTCTTTTAACGCGCATACCATTGCGTGCATGAAACAAAATTTATCTATGCTTAGATTATTTTGGCTGCTTTTGGCAGCACCGGCATACGGCTCTCTGCAAGAGGATGCGTGTCAGTTTTATGGAAATCCATCAGACACCCACTGTCCCTGCTCCAGCGGACTCGAGGCATATTTAGAATTACTCTACTTTCAGCCGTTTGAAGAGGGGCTCATCTATGCGATACGCAATGATGCCCGCCAAACGGTGGGAGGCGCTGACGGAACACCTGGCGGCCCCCTGATCGACTTAGAGCCGCGCTGGCAGCCGGGAGTGCGAGTTGCTTTAGGGTATTCTCCTAGTTTCACTACGCGCCTTGTTTGGACCTATTTTCACGCCAACACGGTGAATCACTCTCATTCAGATACCTCTTTGCCGGGCACAGGTTTACAAAGCGTCTGGGTTCCTGCGATCGATGCCTCCGTTCTCTATGCAGCAGCTTCCTTTCGATGGAAACTCGATTTCGATAGCATCGATTTTGAATTGGGCAAGCGCTATGAAGTCAGCCCCCATCTCTCTGTCAATCCTGTCGGAATCGTACGCTATCTTCTGGTTGACCAAGCCTTCGAGGCTCAGTATGGAGGCAGCGACAGTGCGTCGGCTATGAACGATTTTAGGGGTATCGGCCCAGGGTTTGCTGTCCGTTCGGAATGGGGCTTTGCGCATGGATGGGCCATTTCATGTGCGTCAGGCTTTTCTCTCCTTTATGGGCGCTTTTCGACGCATTACGGATTTTTTACGCCAACCATTCCTGCAGCGCTGCTGATCAATGACGTGGATCAGCGTTATCACCGTTTGGTCGCCAACGCTGATTTCTCTGCTGGATTGGGCTATGGCAAATGTCTTTCAGGCGGAAGGTGGCGTATAGGCGGCAGCCTCAATTATGAAGCGCACTATTTTTGGAACCAGAACCAGCTTCGCCAGCCGATTGGCAGCGATGCTCCCGCACTTGCCATCCAGCAAGAGCGCGATTTATCCATCCAGGGATTTTCTCTGAGGGCCTATTTTGAATTTTAAACGTGCAAAGCAACTTTTTTTCGCGCTAGCGCCCCTCTCCATTTGTGCGATGCAGTATGGCAATCCTGCAGAAGAGTGCCCACCTCCGTTCAGAATGTATACGATGGCCGATTATCTCTACTGGCAAGCCTCGGAAGATGGCCTGGAATACGCGATGAAGCAGACCTCCTCTAATGCGATTGGGATCGGCACCTCAGTCAATGCGATCGATTTCCCCTTCAAAGATGGTTTTCGGATCGGGGGAGGTCTAGTTTTTCCCGGTAATGACTGGCAAATGGAGATCAACTGGACGCGCTTTTATAACTATATACGCGATATACAACAGCAGACCTTTGCGGGCAATCCATCCCTAGGTGGACTCTGGATGAGCCCGCTTGGACATGGTTACATTGGCTGGCGAGATGCGAGTTTTAGTTGGGATCTCAAATTCGATACACTCGATTTTGATCTTTTGCGTGTTGGATTTGCCAACCCGAACTTTTCTCTGACACCGCACATTGGATTGAAGCGCGCCTGGATTAAACAGAATTTTCACGTCCGCTATGAAACAGCCTTTGATCCTATTGCAGGACTTTTGTCAAACTCCTACTACGACGTGCGCTATGGAAATGATTTCCGCTCGATTGGTCCGCGAATAGGCCTCGATACAAAACTCCAAATGGGGTGGGGATTTAGCATCGTTGCACAGACAGCGGCATCCCTTCTCTATGGAAAAGTGCATGCACATCGCATTGATGTGAGCAGCCAATTTGGCGGCATCGATATCGTAGAGAATATCAACCGTTTTAAGCCTATGGCCCAGGGGACGATCGCCCTAGAGTGGTCTAAGTGTTTTGATAAAGCAGCGCGGCTGCTTTTTTGTATCGGCTACGATGCAGAGATTTGGTGGGGACAGAATCAGCTACGTAGCTTCATCTCCTCAGCGCTTCCCTCGTCGAATTATAAAGCCAATGGAGCTCTCACCCTGAAAGGACTCGATGTTCATGCGCGCTTCGATTTTTAGCCTTCTTGCGATGCTGCCGCTCGCCCTGTATTCGAAAGATGCCTGTGATAGTTGCTACGGGAATCCTCCGACCTATTGCGGCAAGCCATGCATCCGCTCGATCCTTTATGGAGAGTACTTCTTTGCCTCGGTGCGAGAAGATGGACTCTCCTATGCGATCCGCTCTAACGATGGCAACCCACTCAATGGAAAAATCCTCGAGCCAACCGATCGCTGGCGACCCGGCTTTAGAATCGGCTTTGGCAGTCATCTCGCGCACGATTCTTGGGAACTCTCGGGAGATTGGACCTATTTTTACAGTGACCTGATCCAAACAGTCCATGCGCCGGAGGCGCCGGCGGGAGCGACATTTATCACGCCGATATTTATCGACGCGAGTAGCTATGCACAGCTTCTCGGTGGAAAATCGGTGCAAGAGGCAAAAGAGCAGTGGATCCTCTCTTTCAATTCGATCATCTTTTCCTTAAGCCGCCCCTATTATCTGAGCAAAGAGTTGAGCGTAAGACCGCAGACAGGGCTTTTTGCCGCTTGGATCGACCAAGATGTCGATGTTACCTACAAGACCTACGCAGCTCCAGCCGGAGGCGGTAATGACCTGGTGAATTACAACACCTTCATCCAGAACGACACCTGGCGAGCGGGGCCCTTTTTTGGAGGGGTGATCGACTGGTATATACGGCGTAAATTTCGTGTATTTGGAGCTCTGCGCGCAGCTGCGCTCTATCGCGCGCTGCATTTCAGTCAGAGACAAGTTTCAGTAGGCAACAGCGGGGGAGATTTTCGAATTTCTTTAAGCGAAGATGCTCATCGATTACAGCCATGGCTCGACAGTCAGCTAGGCTTTTCTTGGGGCACCTTCTTTCGCCATTCTCGGCACTATTTTGAAGCGGGCTTGCAGTACGAAGTCCAGTATTTCTGGCATGAATTTGAGTCCCGCGTTCTCTATCAGCAAGTGACAGGAACGCAGGATCGAAGCTTGAATAATCTCGGAGATCTCAGCTTGCAGAGCGTTGCTTTGCGACTCCGACTTGACTTCTGATCAGAGGCCAGAGAGCTAAAAGAGCGGTAATGATCACCGGAATCGCCGCGCTACTCACTGAGCTCGTTTTGGTATAGAACCAGAGAGAGAGAGGTGTAACCATTCCTCCGATCAAACGCGAGCCGATCGCAAACCCCACCGCACAGACAGTAAAACGCAAGCGGGGAGAGCACTGTTCCATAGCCCATGCGTGGTAAGGCGCTGAAAAGCAGACGCCGATGAGCATCAACCCAATACGGACAGACGCGGCCATCGCAGCGGTTGCTCCATCGAGCAGCATGAAAAAAGGCATAGTGAAGACAAGACCTGCTACTAGAGCTGCTAGCATGAGCTTCTCTTTTTCAATACGCAAGGTGAGCCAACCAAAGAAAGGCAGGATCAGCATATCGAGAAATAGCATCGAGGTATTCATAGCCATAGCCTGATGACTAGAGATCTGAGAAATCTTGGGGAGGAAACTATTGAAGCAGTTGACGATCATGTAGTAGTTTCCGTAGGAATAGCCGATCACCAGAGAGATGATGATAAGAGGCTTCCACTCCAGTAGAAGTTCGCTCAATTTTGGCTTATTCAAGATAGGAGTTTCTTCCATGACATACTTTCGGACAGCGAATCCGGCCAAGGCCGTTACAGAGCCAGCCCAATAAAGCCAGCGCCAGTGTTCACCCCAAAGCATGGCAGCTCCGGAGGCGAGAAAGACTCCCATAATCGAAGACATGTCAAACAGAGAGCTGATGAAACCCCGACGTTTTTTTTGCGCCTGTTCCATGAGGTAGAGAGCGCCGCCTGTATTTTCACCCGCAGCGAAAAAGTTCTGAGCAAGGCGGCCTAAAGCTAGAAGACAAGGCGCTAACCAACCCACCTGAGCATACGTGGGCAAACAGCCCATTGCAGCGGTTGTTCCAGCCATACCGAGCAGAGTAATAGACAAAACCTTTGTCCTACCGATTCGATCGCCCATCCATCCGAAGACCACGGCACCAAGCGGTTTGGAAAGGAAGCCTAGA
>JAJFMM010000106.1 GCA_021772165.1 Chlamydiota bacterium
ATCAACTCATCCAATTTTTTATGTAAGAACTAGCTCGAAATTGCCTACTAAAATAATGAGCTTACTCTCACATTCAAATAGACTACAGCATAAGCACGCTCTCTGGTTGCGCAGCCCTGCACGTGTTTATCCTCCTTTAGCTCTATCCACTCACAGCCAGGTGGCTCTACGCGCAGGATATGAAGTTTTACGGGCTGAGAGTCGCCAGATTCACGTGGGCGCTTTGCCTTTTCCCTGGATGTAAAACCCAACCAAGTAGCGTAGTAATAACCGCCCCCAGCACGTCTCACACCCTCTGTTTGATTCATTGTATCGTGGTGGAACGGAATTGTTGTTGTGGTTGAGTGTTCTGCTTAGGCAAAGTTAGAAACTGGAGCGCAGAATCTCGTTTATGGTAAAGAATGGAGTTTCTTAGAAATATCGAGCAATACCTCGTTCTGGTCGACAATTGCTGCTGTCAGCCGATCGTTCTGAAGCACCATACTGTCTTTTAATGTGGTAATTTGGAGATTAATGCTTTTGTCCAGCAGACCGTTCTGAAGCACCATACTGTCTTTTAGCGTGGAAATTTGGAGATTAATACTTTTATCGAGAGAGGTAGCTTGAACGGTTACATACCATAACAACACACCAACAGCCACCACACCAACGGAGATTGCCGTGGTCAATTTAATGTTCGTACTGTAACTCACTTTCTGATCCTCATTTTCCAAACCCGAATCTACAGAGGTTTGAGTATCTAAATTGGGAGCTGTTTCACAAAATTCAAACTTCCCCGGTGCTGCGTTCTCGATAAACACTTGGTAGTATTTTGGGCCTGAAAAGTCTTTAACAACCCCTCGAGTAAAATATTTCGCGTAGTGTCTTTGAAATTTCTGAAAAACCAAATTGCTCGTTAACCCTTTCTCTTGACACAAGAGCCAAGTACTTATCACCAAATTTCCCAGCAGATCTGACGCAGCCTCCAACACTTTTTTATCAGCGCGTTCCTCAAAACTGATCAGTGATTGAAGAAATAGTTCAATAAAGGCTACTCTATTTTCTTCTGATCTATAAAGATGACAATGAGAAAAACGGCGGTCCAGTTTACCGTAATCCACTTCGAACGGAAGTCGAAGCAGCTTCTTTTTTGACAGGGGGAACTCAACAAAAAAACGAATCACTTGTTCATATGGCGAACTAAGGTTTTCTCGTAATCCCACCTTTAACACCAGTCGCTCAGAACTCTCAAGTTCATCGCCCCCGATAACTACCTCGATTTCGCCCAACTCTGCCAAATCTTCCTTGGTTGGTTTAAAACAATGAGGGGATTCAAGAATGTCTTCTTCTAGAGTTGATTCAGCCAATATAGTTCCTTAGTATCTAATGCCTCGTAAGGCTCAAATACTGCATTTTGGTTGTTATTTGTATACTCGGGGAACGTCCATATAGTCGGCCCGAAAGTAATTATTTCCTTTTTAATCAATAAGTTAGTCTGTGATCTAAGATTTCTGGAGACGGCCTTTTCTCATCCAGTGGTGAAAGTAGCAGAAAATATTGCCCAAGCATACCCCTAAAATTTGAACGAAATGTCCAGTTTCTGCACCCTCTGGGGCGAATCAGGCCCAGAGAACCCAGATCAAATGGCAAGATTGCGATAGTGATATTATGAGCAATCAAACAGTTTCATATGAGGGCAATATTGTGCTTTTTTTGATGCCTGCAATTTTTCTTCCCGTTGCCATTTCAGCAGAACAGGCACCATCAATTTCTGCTGATCTTAACCTGGTGGGATAGTCAGCTGCGGCTATCAAGGCCTACATAGGCGAATCGAGTTGTCCTGCAGCAAAGACAATATTATCCGTCCCAGATCCGGGATAGGTGCATTTAACTATAACGGCCAATATATATAGCAATGTCTTTAAGGTTCTTGTCGGTGAAAATTGTTCCGAAAAAAGGATATTTCCCTTAACCCCCTTGGATAGCAGTTGGAATATTAGACTTGCTGCCGAGACTAGGGGGTCCAATAAGTCTGAAAGCCCGCGAGGCAGCACCCCCGTGGTACAGGGTGCCTGGGAAGGACCCAACGGCTTTTTTGTGCGTGTGGCCAGGCGGGCACGTGGCGCACGCAGCGTCGCGCAATCTGGATGTTACCATAGTAGCGGAAGTCCACTAAGTTAAAATTATTGTCCAAGCTCTGCTGGTAAAGTCGCAGCTGTTAAGTTTGTCGGCATAAAGTCTTCTTTGCCTCTATCCGAATTGAGCCAGGCAATTCGGATATTGACCTTTCTATTTGAATCGACGAATACCTGCAGATAGTTATCGTTTACGCCTCCCCCCATACCGCTCGATATGAGATGAATATTCCCATAATGGTCATATGTTGGAACAGCATTTTCAGCCACGCCTGTATCTCCGGCGAAGATATACACCTCATTTGCTAATTGTCCGAATAGGGGCTCAACTGAACTCCAAAAATTAACATGATCCCCGCGTCCTTCGATTGAATTAACTGCAATACTCTTATAGACATTCGCCTTATCCCACCAAAGAACTTGATGGACAAACACGAATACATTTTTATGATTATCGGCATTGCTTACTGCCCCTTTCAGGAAGTCTAATTGTTCTCCAACAATACTCCAGTTATTCAAATTTGGGTCGAGAACAATAAATAGGTCATCACCAATCTTGCCAAATTTTTGATACGTCTTCCCATCTCTCGTGTATCTGGATGTGAAAAGGGTTCTGTTGGCGACATCATGATTTCCAGGTACAAAATGAACTGGAATATCAAGAGACAAAACATCTCTGTCTACGGCCTCCCATTCGGGAATTGAATTCCGATAAACAATATCTCCTGTAAAAAAACCGAACTCGATTTGACTTTCTAAGATGTCAGCATGCACTTTCTCCATAAAAATAGGGTAGAGCCCAAGATCATCTGGAGCTGTTCTGCGAGTTTTTGGGTTGCCATATACATGCCCTGCTACGAAGAAAGCATAGCTCGATCCAATACTGTTTGGTTCTTCTATATTTGGTGTGTCCGTGCATGCAAATAAAACAAACAACATATAGAACTGCACTGCTATCGCAATTGCGTATTTTCTTAAAATTAGCAATAAGCCCACAATATTTTCCTAATTAGAAAGTGGTTTGCGGTTCATAGTCTCGGCATGCCTAAAGGTATCATGAACGCTTATACCGATCATCATTCCGCTGCTCGCTAGCTATGCCATTGGATGTCATTATCTGCTTTCAAAAATGTGCTTCATGGACTTTTCATTGGGCTTTGCAAGCATCCGAGCGTCATGGTCTGCCTTGGTAAATTTGACCTTTATTCTCTTTTCCCCACGCTCATTGTCGCGCTCAGTCGCTTCTGAATACCTGTCGTCTTTGTGCGCTTGCATACTGGCCGTATCCACCAATTCATGCTCGATAGCATCAACACCCAGGTTCTCGAAAGCCGCCCTGAATAAGGTGTCAATGATGCCCTTGAGCCTGCCCTGGCCACGATACTTGGCATTCATGACTATGAACTCTGTAAATACTGCGTTCACGCGCAGCGGGTTTCTACGCTCCGCGCTCCCCCGCACCACATAGCGCAGTAATACCAGAGGATCTCCATTAGAATGAAAGGCAATGAGTGTATCGGCATAACAAGTTTCCGCGAGCGGGGGCCTGGGTCGATCGTCAGCGTTGTTATGGTTTGCGTACCTTTGTGTTGCGTGCTCTGCCATGCGCTTGGTGAATCGCTTGCCGTCATGGTCCCAGTCTTTACATAGTTCGAATATTGCGGCTTCATCATCGTAATCAACTGAGCGGAATGTGACTGATGGCCCATCCAAGGTAATCATTTGCTTATTCCTGTTGGGTATCCTGGTAAGACCGCACCAAACTGTACAGTTGCCTTAACGCCACTGGCGGTATGCGTCACCGTGGCACTGCCGTTTGCTGAATTATTACCGGAGATCGAGACAGTATTCGCATCACCTGTTTGTGTACTTGCGCTAGCCGCCACATCACCTTCATTAGCGCCAGTCTTGGTTAACGTACAAGAAATTATCCGAGTCGAAACAGCGGTAGCACCTTGATAAAAAGTCACTTTTGCGGTGCGTGTCGCTGCGGTAGGTGAGAAGCTTTCGGATGAATCAGTCGTCCAAAATATGCCAGTAGGTACAAACTCTGCCGTGACATTGAGTTCTGTGACTTCAACCTGGCAGGAGAAACGCACATCTACGCCGCTCGCATCATGTGTTATTAGGACTGAAGCATGGTCGGTAGCATCATTCGAAACGGTGAATGTTGTAGCTTCTCCGGTTGGAGACAGTTCTGTAATTGTTACAGTGCCACCCGCCACATTCAAAACAAAGCGCGCAACGGTAGTAGCGATTTGAACGCCGTCCCTAAAAAACCGAGCCGTCAGATTTTCAGCGCCTATCCTGTTGTATGTATTCTTACCATCTAAACTTACCCAAGTAATCTGAATCCCCGCATTTGCGGAAACAGCATCTTCGCCTGGGGATCCAGGTGACCCATCAGCACCGTCCTGTACGAGCAAATCTGGTGAAGTCCAGGTGACAGTACTATCTATTCCTGTTTGGCCTATGATTGAGAATCCGCCAGTGCAGACATATAACCCTCCAGCTCCTGCTACGGCTTCCACTGACCAACCTGCAGGCGGGGTTAGCACCTTTGTCGTAAAGTTGTACGAACCGCCAGTAGGCGTTGGCTCTGGTCCTGTGACCACACGTTTATATATATTGGCGACGTAAACTGAAATACCGTCATCACCGTCGCCGCCTGGATCACCTTGGGCACCATCCTGTACCAATTTATCCGGAGCGGTCCAGGTAACAGTATTGTCGGTTCCCGACTGACCCACAATTGAAAAGCTGCCAGTGGATACGTACAGGGGGTCTGTACCTGCGGGAAGATTCTTCGACCAGCCGGAAGGCGGCGTTAATGTCTTCGTTGTGAAGTTGTACGAACCATCATTCGCTGAAGGTGTCGATGGCGCCGATGCGGAACGTTTAAAAACATTAACGATAATAGACGACAAGCCATCCGCTCCAGGGTCTCCTGGGTCCCCGTCCTGGCCTTCAACTTGTACGGCTGGGTCCCATACCCACGTCATTGTCGACGCACCAATATTGTGTTTAATTCGACCATTGGAGGACCAAAGCGGATTGGATCCGGTTGCATCATTTGGATCATCAAACCAGGTACCAGGAATCGGACTATCCGCCGGAGTATCCGAAGGGGTTGCAGGCTGAGAAGCTGAACGTTTGTAAATGGTGTTCGCTGCAGTGCCTGAGTTCACAATAATAGGTGTTGACCAGGTTATCGATGAATCAACACCTCCGGCAGCGGCTGTCGCTGTACCACTTGTCGCGTAAACAACCTCAATAGCTGG
>JAJFMM010000107.1 GCA_021772165.1 Chlamydiota bacterium
ATTGATGCTGTTGATCTTTTTATAGACATCCGCCGCTTCCGATGGATCAGGAACCAGACTCGTATTGGCAATCGTAACGCCTGTTTTACCCATATTCGAAAACGAGAAGCCAGGTCGGAAGAACGTTCCTGTCGCTGGGAATTCCGATTTAGGAATTTTCATTGTGACGTGGTAGGTGTGTCCCGGCGGCAGATTGTTGATATCCGCAGGCTTTCCAGTCTCGTCTACAACTGTAAAGGGACCTGACACCTTTGCGAGGTGCGAGTTATCGCTCAAGTTCGTTCCGTCGAACTGCATAGCCAGATTGGCCGGTGCTCCTCCTGCAGGAACAGTTATATCGCAAGAGTAGTTGTAATCGGCTGCCGGAATGGCCACAGGACCATTCGTATCAGCATTCGAAGGCAACCAGTCAGAAGAACCTTTGTTCTGATACTCGCCCGGTAGTGAAACGACATTCTTGCCATCTGGACCTGGGATGATCTTTGGCGGGTTTGTCGCACTATTATAATGGGCATCGAAATACCAGTAAGGATGGCCTGCGTTATTCAGAGGTCCTTGAGGGATTCCTTTCTGAATCGAAGCATTACCGTCGAAAAGGTTGCCGTTAACGTTTCCTTTCACTTGTGGATACTCACCAACATCGAGGTCATTTTTCGTTAGACCAATTGCGTTGTTGTTCGCTTTTACCCAAGCCATAGCAGCAGCTTGCCCAGATATAGTCGACCCGTCCAACCCTATAGTAGCAGGATTTCCTAGGTCATAGACGCCGATGTTACTGAACTTAGAGTCCTTATCGCCTGTTAGCTTGACTGTCATGCTAGAGCCTGTTGCTTGTACCCAATAGTAACGTGCGTGAGTACCGGCACTGTCGATCTCATTAGTGCCTTGCGGCCATGGATCGTTAGGTCCAAACTGGGTACTGATGCCACCCGGAGCTACTTTATCTCCTTCCGAATTGGTCTTCACCTTGCCCGAGATGTTTCCGGCAACAAGATACCAGTGACCAGGAATGGTTGGGATCGTGCTAGAACCACTGAGATTGGCTATAGGAGGATTCAGCAAGTTTTTAGTCGAAGGAGCGTCCGGACCTACAGGAGTAGGAGTTGGCTCTGGATCCAATTTACTAGGAGCGTACGGAGTTGTTACGGGTATAATCTGATCATCGATCATAACCTTGCTTAACGCGTCGATATCAGCTTTTCCTAGGCCGTACTGGCTCATGATCGATTGGATGTCCGAATTGGGATCATCGAAATCTTTCGATAGTTGACTGGAGAGCAGCTGTTCGATTTGCGAAAGGGATCCCTTGTCGCCATAGATAGCTGCAATCGCAGTTTGTTCCTTTTGTATTTGTACTTGTTCATCTTTCCAAGCAGCTTCTTTCTCAGCATCTGTAGCTGGTGTTGCGCCTGTAATGATGTCATGATCTTTCTTCCACTGCAGTTCAGCCTCTTGGAAATCAGATGCTGGTTTTTCAACGATATCTGACAAATGATCGAATAGCTTTTGATACGCTTTCTCTGCTTCAATCTTAGCAGCTGCGTCCTTGAAATCCTTTTTTCCAGGAGTTGGCTTTGGATCCGATGGATCAACGTTTATATATGGGGGTATTGCTCCACTCGTCATAGCACCATTAAAGAGATACCCGAACAATGCGGTGGCATCTGTAATGTGGTATTGCGACATGATCGCTTTAATATCGGCTGTTGGATTTTTTAAAGCAGCTAATAAATCGTCTTGCAGCTTTCCGAGTATTGGAGTGAATTGCTGATCAGCGGCATTCTCAGTTTGTATATCTTTTTGTTCCGCATTCCAGGCATCTGTTTGAGCTTGTGAGCCAGGAGCAGCGGCTTTATAGGCTGCTTGATCTATCAGAAATTGATCATGAGCTTTTTTAAAGCTATCTTCAAAGGGCTGAAGTTTATTTTTTGCAGCATCTAATAGAGCTTTAATTTCTTGGTTCTTCAAAAGAGCCGCAGTTGCATCTGTGTAATCTGGTTTAGATGGTGTAGAGCCGCCGCTCTCCGTGAGTTTAAGATCGCCGAAAATAGCTGTTGTTTCGGTAGTGCTGTGCCAGGCTCTGTAGAGCTTAAGGCCAACGGATGTAATCGGTTTTCCATCGAGCTGATCTTTTGTAAGAGTTAGGGAAAACGTGCCGTTTGTCTTGTCGATTGTAAGCGCAGGCGTAGACGCCTCGGAATAATCAACACCATTGATGGTGATCATTATGCGGTTCATATCAAAGTCTTTAGGGAGATCTGAAAAATTTTCAATCTTTCCTGAAAGAGTAGAAGAATCGGAAACGTCTGATTTAAGACCCGAATCGACTGCGCTGCCGTCGCCTTGGCCAGCTGTTATCGAGACTTGGCTTTTGCTAGGATCGATGGTAGCGCCCGGTCCTGGCTGCCAGCTACCTGGAAATAATGGCACGTCTTTAGAGGCATTAGCCTGTAGTAGATTTTGTTGTGAATCATTTTGTTTTTGCTCTTCTTTGATAAAAGAGGATAGATCGTAACCGATATTTTGTAGTTCTTGTAGGATGTTCATTTTATTACCTCGTTAAACTTAGTTGGGGTTTTATTTTAAATTCTTTTCCGCTTACATTCTAGTTTATCAGAAAAACAATTCTTCGTCTATGAAATGAGGGGTCGTTTTAATCCCAAAATGGCACTTATTAAAATCTTTTAAATAGAAAGTTGTAGCGCTACAGCGATACGATGAGACAGCGCTCTCAGGGGAAGATAGGGGGGTTTTTGAAGTTTTGCTGTAATGCTACGGAGAGATCTCCCCCTTGAATTTCAAGAGGGAGTAAAGAGAATTAATTACACTGAGCGAGAGCACGGCGTAGGATTGGGTAGACTCCGTCTGTGAGAGCTGCGAATCCCACTAATCCTGGAACCAGAGTAGTACCGGTAGCGCCTGCGGCCGCGATGCTAGAAAAAGCGGCTAGGCCTGTCATGATGCTGATATCCTTTACGCTTTCGATTCTCTGCTCTTTTTCCGACCTTTGAGTGCTGGTCAGGCTAGGAACTGCAAGAGTGCCGATGGCAAGTCCTGTAACAGCTGCGGCAGGATTGGCTGTGAAGGCAATATAGGCTGCAGAGAGACAAGTGAGTTGGCTCAAAGTTTGTAGAGCTGTTGTTGAGATACGATAGTCGCGCTTGTCAGCAGGGGACTCATTTTTTAGGATAGAGTTCTGGGCAACAGCGGCAGTATCTAGATTAAGTGAAACAGAAGACATAAATAACTCCTTGGTTTTTGAAAATTTTGCGAAGACGTTAGCAAGATTGCGCAAATAGCCAAAGGTTTTTTTTGAGAAAGTTTTGAGGATACGAAACTTAGGAAAACACTGGGCAATTCATATTTTCAATCTCGGGGATCAAATCTACTGCGATCGAGTTTTCGGAAGTAGCTAACCGGAAAAAGGTTAACTACTCCCTCCAAACTCGTTCTCGCTACGATTTTCTCTCCCGATCTTAAAAATAGCAATTACCCAGCGCTTCCCTAGGAAGGCCTGGACAACTCCATTTCGCGAAACTTTAGGAGATTTTGTAGATCCTGGCAGATGGGATATTCCAGATCCTGCTGTGCTCTCTCAGGAATTTGTGCAGGGTGGTGGCTTCATAACCAGATTCGATTTCGCTTACACCTTTTCCCGGATCGTAGTAGTACTGTTTCTCTCCATCGCGGATCAGTATGGTTGAGTGACCCTGGACTTCATCTTTTTGGTTCTCTGCTTCTTGGATAGAGCGAATGACGAATACACCCTGTTGGAATCGGTTGAGAATCTTCCCAATTTTTTCCACAGAGCTAGAGTGAGGTAGATATATATGCTCTGAGGCTTCAACAACTTTACGTTTGTGAAAAGCGAGCATCGCTTGGATCTTTGCTTTTCCGAAGTCGTCAGAGGGGTTGTGATGGTTTTTGCTGATCGTATTGAATGCCGCCTGCCTAGTTCGAAAAACAACAGAGGAGGTTTTGAACTCATCTCCCAAAGCTGTGATGGCAATTTCAGAGGAATGTGTTTTTCTCAACCGAAGGTAGCGGTCAGCAAAGTCGAAAGACATGGCAGAGCAGGTACCACCCAGAAGGAGGATACCATCCTTAAGGCCGGGTATTAGTAGGTTCTTAGGAAATCGGACGCCTGTGGTTTTCTCTTTATTGAGGATATCGCAAACGTTGAGAGCATGAGCTTTATCAATAGGGCCGATGCATTCGTTCATGCTGCCTGCTTTGATGACCTTGAAACTAATGGGGGCGAGGGTTTTTTCGATCTGTGAGAGGAGCAGTCCTATGATTGGAATTAACTCGGCAATACCGTTGATTGCGTTAATTGGGTTGTACCCCTCACTCGCTGCTTTCAGGTGCCACAATCCTTAGATAGATACGAAATTGGAGTAAAATTTTTCCGTATCATTTAAAGAATAGTTACTAAGAAAACAGCAAGTCATTTTAAATCCTCGCCGCCATTTTAGTTCTTGGTCTGCTTTTTAATAAACTAAAGTGATTTTTATATAAATTAAGTTGGTAGTATTAATTTAATTCCATTTTGTTAGGGCTGTTTTCCACCTTTCTATGTATTGCGCCATAGAGGTGAAGAGGCTGGTCTCTAAGAACTCGAAAAAATCTCTTTTCTCTGTGGGAAGTTTATAGACTTCGCCACCGCAGTGGCCCTGTTCATAGATGTAGGGCTCGTACTGGAGGAGTCTGGCGGTATCCGAGACGATTCCGGCTGCTTTCATCTCTTTAAAAAACATTTCACTCTCGCTCAGTAGCTGTTCTCCATGCACTTGCAGAACGATCATCTGCATGCCGCAGCCAGTTAGCCCCACAAAGGGGGTCAGGTTCATGATGCGCGATACCTGATAAAAGCCACTACGATAGGAAAAGCGCACCGGTCCATCGTCTTCAACGAGGAGGTAGAGATGACAAAACTTATAGCGATGAGGCGTGGGAGGTCTGTTCTCTACGGCAAAGGTGGAGGCTTGTGTGTAGTAGACTTTTTTCGCTCTGTGCCGCTCCTGTGTCTCTAAGTCTAGAATAGCCCACTCACTCTCAAAGGAGACGTTGTTCAGATGGCAGTTGAGCCTGAGATCGATGGTAGAGTTTTTCAGGAGTGCGTTGAGGCTCTCCATCAATTCATAGCAGCCTTGAGAGAAGTAGAGTCCCGTGGGTGCTTGGTTCTGGTCGTAGGGTTTTGCGGCATCGGACATGGAAACGATCTGGCAGCCAGTATAGTCTCTTAGAAAATCGGCGAGTTTCTTATTACCGCCAATGTGGTGACAGCCGACGTCGACGTTTGCAATCCCGCACTTGTCGATTGTTTGCCAGGCTCCTCCGCATTGTTCTGTGCCTTCGACCAGAAGGACTTTTTTTCCTGTGGCTGATTGGTAGAGTGCCTCAAAGATGGAGGTGGGGCTTGTGCCGACGACGACACAATCGTAGTCTTCTGCAAAGAGAAAAGTGTGTGTGAAGAGAAAAAGAGTGAGCAGAATTTGTCGCATGGCCGAATAAGCTAATGCAACGTTGAATTTATTTAAACGATTTCTTTACATGATAAAATGCTCAGTGCAGCGATGGGTGCTGTTTCTGCTCGGAGGATGTTGGCGTTGAGTTTGACGCCGGTGCCTTTTTCTAGGAGGAGCTGATGCTCTCTTTCAGAAAAGCCTTTTTCCGGTCCCGTGAAAAAGAAGATCGGCTCTGTTGGTTTACAGTTCAGTGTAGAGAGCCAGGGGGCGTCCGGTGCGGTATCTCCAAAGAGGATGCGGCCATTCTTTTGCAGGGCGATATCAAGCGAGGGGAGCAGTTCGATGCGGGGGAGGTAGAGGCTTCCGCTCTGCTTAAGCGCGGAGATGGTTAGATGGCGTAGCCGTTCTTGTTGATTCGGCGAGAGGCCCTCTTTTTCCGACTGGTCGGCTCGGTAGAGGATGAGGCTGTGTACGCCGAGCTCTGTTGCCTTTTCGATCACCCATTCGAGGCGATTGGGGCGGATCAGTGCAATGGCTAATGAGAGGGGAGTGGGTCTAGGTTTTGTGGTGCAGCTGAGTATGTGGAGATGCGCTTTTTGTTTTTCTATCGCGACTACGCGAGCAGTGGCTAGTATGCCTTCGCCGTTGACCAGTTCGATCTCTTCTCCGACGCTGATGCGCATCACTTTCAGATGGCGAAACTCGGCGTCATCGAGCAGGGCGTCTTGTTCGGCGGCTAGGGGAGTGTCTAGAAAAAAGCGGTCGATCATGGTTTACCAGATAGTTCCTGGGCGGCATAGGGCCCGTTTCATTATGTCGGAGAGGGTGTAGGGCTCTTCTTTGGTTAGGTGAGGCTGAGCCAGTTCTTCGAGCAGCGGGAGGTCGATCACTTCAAAGGCGCTGAGGGAGAGGTAGTGTTTAGCGATGGAGTAGCTGGAGAAGTTGTAGACGAGTTTGAAGCGGTAGTCGCGGAGCTTAAGCTCTTTTCGATTGCTGTAGTAAACGATCTCATCTACGTCAATCAGAACTCTGTTTTTGTAGGCAGCCGGGACGAGGAGGAAGAGGAAGTTCGAGGCGTAGATCTCTTTGAGGGTCGAGAGGTGTGGCTGGATCTTTTCGAAGGCGTCGGGCTCGTCTGGCAGAATCACGCAGATGCAGTCGTAGCGAAAGCGTTTGTAGAGGATTTGCGGTGTCTGCTGCTTCCAGCGGTTGTGTTGCCAGAGCCAATCTCCTGGGGATTCTTTGATGCTGTTTTGCAGGCAGGTAAGCGACTCATTCATCATGCGCACTACTTCAGTTTCTGAGGGCTCTTTTTGGTTGGCCCAGATGGGGTCGGAATAGAGGATGCGGTAGCCTTCCCGTGTGCGGCGTGTGGTGGCGACGATGATGGGGGAGTTGGTTTTGTAGGCGAGCAGGGCGGGGGCTGTCGAGGTCCAGGCGCGTCTGCCGAGAAAGGGGAACGAGTAGCCGCTATCTGGCATGCCTTGGTCGCCGACGATGCCCATGAAGATGCCTTTTCGAAGTGCGCGGAGGCCCTCTTTCACGGCGTTCCGAGGAGCAATGATGCGGCCTCCATTTTTTTCGCGGATCGAGAGGATCCAGCGATAGAGGCGGCGGTTTTTGATCGCTTTACCGATGGCGATGCCTTTCATGCGGCAGGTGCCGTCGAGAAAGAGCACTTCCCAGTTCGCTTGGTGGCCGCAGAAGAAGATGATGCCTTTGCCTTCTCGGTAGAGTGCGTCGGCGGTTTCCGGATTTTCGCAGCGTATGGCTCGGGAGAATTTGGTCTCACGATCAAAGCGCGGATATTCAAGGACGTTGATGGCGAGATTTTCAAAGGACTGTTTTGCGATCTCGCGTAGCTCTTTTTCTGAAGAGATCTTCAGGTCGTTGGCAAGTGCGAGGTTGCTCAGCGAGCGTTTGCGGTAATCGGTCATGCAGTAAAAGGCTATGCGTCCGAGGCAGCGTCCCAGTCTCTGGATCCAAGTGTAGGGGAGGTAGCGGATTGGCCAGGTGAATGTGCGGACGAGGTAGTAGATCCAGTCTTCTTTTTTGATCATAAGCAGGCATCGATGATCAGAGGCATCTGGTTTGAGAAATCGAGGGATCGGACGGATTCTCGTATTCTCTTGGCACGGGTCTCTGTTTTGGGTTGTGTAAGTGCTTTGGATAGCGCGTCTGTGACGGCATCGATATCGAGGAGATCATTGATGATGGCGCCATTTTGCTCGTTTAGTACTTCATGGCCTCCATTGGTTTTCGACGAGACGACAAAGAGGCCCATGGCGAGCGCTTCAACGGTGACGTTGGCAAAGGGGTCATAAAAGGAGGGGATCGCTAAGGCATCGGCGAGCTGGTAGAAGGGGCGGATCTCTTTTTGTAAGCCGAAAAAGGCCACTTGCTTTTCGATGTTGAGTTTGGTGGCGAGGGCGCGGTACTCATCTGCGCGGTTATCTTTGCCGAGGACGCTTAAGAAGACGTCTTTGCGATTGAGTCTTGCAAGCGCGCGGAGGAGTTGTCCGAGGCCTTTTCTTAGGTAGCCGTTGCCGATGAATAGGAAGTGAAAGTGTGAGGGGTCGAGTCCGAGGTGTTTGGCTGTTTCGATTCTCTTTTCGGGCCAGTTGTCGAAGTCGTTTTGCATCTCATGCCACTCGACGCCGTTATGTACAACTTCGATCTTTGCGGGATCGGTGTTGTAGTAGTGCAGGATCTCTTTTTTCACCATGTGTGAATTGGTGAAGAGTTTTCGCAGGGCTGAATTTTCAAAGCCGCTCTTTTCGAGGTGCAGCACTTTTCGGTGTAGCGGATTGGCTTGGCAAACGAGCCACTTCATGCGTCCTTCTGTGAGGATGCGGCTTTTGAGAAAGGCTGCGTGGACTCCGTTGCCGGCTCGCATGTGTGTTTGTAGGCGGTTGCGATCCATGCCGAAGAGGATATCGGCTCGATGATTCTCAAGCCATTTTCTCGTGAATTGGTCGTACTGCTCCATGCGCCGAAATCCGGGCCAGCGGCAGGTGGTTGCGGTGTGTACTTCGATCGAGTCAAGGAGGGGTGTGGAGTCTCCGCTGGTGAGGAGGGAGACTTTGCACCCTTTTTCCAGAAAGCCCGATGCGATGCGCGAGGCGTATTTTTCTAGTCCACCGAGATTGGAGATGCGTGATTTAAGTAGAACGACGTGTTTCATCAAAGATTTTGCGACTCTACGGTGATCGTGTTGGCCTCAAGTTCGATTTTCAAATTGAGTTTCTCGTTACTGGCGGTGTAGAGCCTGAAGCGGTTCATGTAGTGGCGGAAGCGGTTGCGGAGGTACTCTTCGCGAGCTTGCGGCTGCACGGCGCCACCCTCTTCGCACGATTCGGTCATTACTTTTGCTACATAGCGATCTTCCAACTCATGCGGATAGGCGAACTGGCAGTTCCAGAGGAGTGTATCTCTCTCTGTTTTAGGCACTGCGATAACGAGAATCTGCATCATATCTTTGACGATATCCACGAAGAGTCGGCTCACTCCTTTAGCGTAGAGAGGCTGTGTGAGCATCATGATGCCATTTCTCTTCGTGAGAAACTCGTTACTATCCAGTGAGTAGGTGTCGGGATTGAGCATCGAGCTGAATTTTGGTGGAAACAAGACGGAAACGGGAATATAGGCTCCAAGGGGGATCAGGTCTTGCCGGTTGAAGTCTATTTTCAGCTCTTTAGCCTGTGGGTCGTCAATTTCAATCAGGGTGTCCGAGAGCATCGGTAGTCTGATTTTCTTCCAGGAGGTGGGGATGTGAAAACTAACTTCTTCTGAGTAGTCATGCCTATTATGAGCCTGGAGAGCGTCTAGTTCTTTGTGGGTGATATCGGCGAGGTTGAAGGTCATTTTTTGGCCGCGCGCCTTGAGGCGTTTGACGGTCTCTTCGGGTCCTGTAACGGTCACATAGAGCTGATAGGGCCAGACGTCGAGGAATTGGTAGCCTTTTGGCGCCTCTCCGATTGGCTGGGAGATGAGAATGGGGATTCTTTCCGTGACCAGCTTGCTCTGCTTGATGATCAGATCGTAAGGAACGACGCGGGTGATCGTTTTGGCGATGTCGAGGTCGGGATTTAAGCTGATGAGGTTCTTTTTGTTGATGTTGGCGATCCACTGGTCAGGCTTTCCTCGGGCGTCGATGATGACCTCGAGATCTTTGCCTGTCAGATCATCCATCACGTTCTTGTTAGCAGTAATGATCAGAGTGATGCGTTTATTGAGAATGCCGTTGACCTGCATGTTTTCGATCGTCTTTTCTTCAGGAAGATGGTCGACGCGCACCGGGATATCGGTCACATGTTTAGTCACAGTCATCTGATGGCTGACGACCATCCAGATAATCATCGCAAGGATGAGGGAGAGGAGTTTACGGTGCCAATTGTTGATGAAAAGGCGCTGGATGAGAGTTCTCATTGCTTCAGCCACTCAAAAAAGTTGAACTTTGTCTGTAGTTTCATACGCGGAGGAGGATTAAAGATACTGCGGATGATGCCTTTGAAGCGATCGATTTTTACGCCTCGGGTCATAATGCCTTCGCGAGCGACGGAAACTTTTCCGGTCTCTTCTGAGATGATGATAACAAGTGAATCGGTCATGTGACTGAGTCCCAAGCCCGCGCGGTGGCGAGTTCCCATCGACTTTGCCAGTTGTGAGCTGTCTTCTGCAAGAGGAAGTATGACGGCGGCTGCGAGAAGGACGCGGTCGCGTAGAATGACCGCTCCGTCGTGCAGAGGGGTCGTGGTAGCAAAAATAGTTTCAATCAGCTCTGATGAGAATTCCGCATTGAGGAGGACAGCTTTCTGGGCGTATTCTTGCAGAGAGTCTTCATTCTCAAGGGCGATCAGCGCACCGAGTCTCTTCTCTGACATGCGGTAAACGGAGTTGGCTAGCTGGTCGAGAAATTTGTCGAATTCGGTGATCTCTCGAAAGCGACGGCTCTTAAGGCTTAATTTAGAAAGGGCTACGCGGAGCTCGGGTTGAAAAATGATCAGTAGCGCAATCACGGCAACGTTTCCAACGAGAACCATGATTTTGTGCAAAACGGGAAGGTTGAGCCAGCTCGATGCCGCGATGATCAGCAGAAATGCGAAGAGACCCAACACCAGATCCATCGATTTCGTGTTCCAGAAAAACGACAGCAAGTAGTTGAGTATGATCGCGATGATCAGCACTTCTATGAAGGGAGTGAGCGTGTGGAAAAATTCCATCGTTCAACTAAGGCTCAATAGTAGGGGTAAAAGTTCTAGGGCGATAGATTCATCGAGCGCGGAAATCTTTGCAAGAAATTCTCTCTCCCCAGAGTTTATTTTATCTGTTTTCTCTCTTGTTCGCAACGCTTGCGATTGCATGAGACTAAAGTTGGGCCTAGAAAAGTCTGGGGGAGGGGATGGAAAATAGAAAAAAAAAGGCCCATCACTTTTGGTGATGGGCTCTAAAAGCTGAAAAACTCTTGTTTTAGCTTAACCTTGTATAAGCGTAAGCTCTTGTGAGCTGTTAGCTTCTGACGCTGATGCTTGGGTTTGATCCGGAATTGTATCTTCTTTCGGATCTGGTGTTTTTCCTAGAAGCATGTCATCTACCATTCCGGCATAATATTCCTCTGGATTCGAAATATTATACTTGCTGAAGATGGCTGATGCAGCTGAATTAGGATCTTTGATATCTAGTCCCAGTTGCTTTTCTACAGCGCTACTTAAATCCATGCGAATGCTAAACATTTTAAAGTAGGGGGCGCGCTCATTCGATACATCACCTGTAATTTTAACCCAGGCGGCGTGTTTGGCGTCGGGGGTAGTTGCACTATTAAAAGCTTTCATATCGGCTAGATATTGAGCATGAGCAACTTGAAACTCCTTTTCAAAGGGAGCCATCTGAGCGTTTGCGTTATTGATCAGCTGTTTATAGGCAGGAAGATTTGCAAGTGCCTTTTCTGCACCGTTAAAGTCCGGCAAAGCAGGTGTAGGGCCGCCGTTTTCAGTAAGCTTAAGGTCGCTGAAAGACATGGATAGTTTCGAGCCTCTATAGAGTTGAAGACCAATTGAAGTGATAGGACCGCCTGTCTGCTCTTTGCTTAGGGTAATTGAGAAAGTTCCGTCAGCATTAAGCTTTGCGCCAGGTGTATTTTCTAGAGGGTATGATTTTCCGTTGACTCGAACCATGATTCGATTTAGGTCTGTTCCGGGAGGGAGGTCTTTGAAGCCGTCGACTGTTCCTTTAAAGGTATAAGAATCTGCATCATCCGTATGCACATTTTCATTTTCCTCAATACCGTCGACATCTCCGCTTGTTAAATTGACTCTATGATTCGAATCGATTCCGCCATTTTGAAGATTTGCCCAGTCTTTGTCAATGTCATTAAAAAGTGAAATATCTTTGCTTCCATTAATGCTTGAAATACTCATTTTTATTACCTTTTATTTGTTGAATTTCTTAATTTTAGTTATGCTGTAGCTCTATTGTATATTATCAGGATTAAGGGGGAATAAAGAAAAGAATATGCTATGGGGGAGGGATTTATCCCATACGGGCTAAGACCTTTACACGAATCTTAATGAGACCCAGCGTAAGATCTCTGTGTGATGGGGGGGAACTCTAGGCCGAAATAGCGGAACGAGCCCGCTGCTGCACTCAGCGTGCCGAGGAGGCCAAGAATTTCTCCCGGCTTCAGTGCGAAAGAGATCGAGTCGACAGCAGTAAATGCTCCCATTTTTCCGTAGCGTTTTTTAAGTTGATCTACACTTAGAATTGCGTTCGGCATGGCGGAGAGTTTAGCACTCCTTAAATGTTCAAAGAACCGGTAAGAGATTTTTTTAGAGCGAAAAATAAGAGGAAAAGACATGCTCTGTTTTCCGTTTTATTAGGAGATGAGGAGACATGGATGTTTTAATGCTTTCGAGGATTCAGTTTGCCATCAACAGCTGTTTCCATTTCATGTATCCTCCCATCAGCATTGGGCTCGGTCTCATGCTGGTCATTATGGAGGGAATCTATCTTAAAACGAAGAATCCTCGTTACAAGGAGATGACGCAATTTTGGATCAAGATCTTTGCGTTGACGTTTGCTCTTGGAGTGGCGACAGGACTCGTTCAGATGTTTGCAATGGGCACAAATTGGGCGCGCTACTCACGCTTTGTTGGGGATGTCTTTGGCAGCGCTTTGGCCTCGGAAGGGATTTTCGCCTTTTTTCTGGAGTCTGGATTTTTAGGTATTCTTCTGTTTGGGTGGGATCGCGTAGGGCCCAAGTTACACTATTTTTCAACCATTTGCGTAGCTCTGGGTGCTCACTTTAGCGCGATCTGGATTCTTGTTGCAAACTCCTGGATGCAGACTCCGGCCGGTTATCACCTTGAAGATACGCCGATCGGTCCGAGAGCTGTCATCACTGATTTTTGGGCTATGGTCTTCAATCCTTCCAGCGTCGACCGCATTTGCCACGTGGTTCTCGGCTGCTGGATTACCGGCGTTTTTTTTGTTCTCTCTGTAGCAGCTTACTACATGCTTAGAAGACGCCATCTTGAGATTGCCAGGATGATGATGAAGTTGAGCCTGATTATCGGTGTGATTGTTCTGCTCTTGCAGCTTGTCTCCGGAGATAGTAGCGCCAAGTTGATCGCCAAGTATCAGCCTGCCAAACTAGCCGCTTTTGAAGGGATTTATAAGACAGAAGCACCGACGCCGATCTCTATTGCGGGCTGGGTCGATTCT
>JAJFMM010000108.1 GCA_021772165.1 Chlamydiota bacterium
CCTAAGGAAACACTTCAGACTCTCCCCTATTTGCTCTCTATTCCCGTCGATACATGTTGATTACCTTAAACACCTGGAAGCAAACGATTCTAACGATTCTGAGGATCCGGCTCGATCAGCATCATCGAAAGTCGGTGATGGGGTGAAAACCTCTCTAGAAAAAAACTGCGGAGGAATCTCAAATTGAGCAACCGCCTCACTCATTCCGAATGCAAGCCCAGGTAAACCAAGAACACCATCCAAACCACCTAATACTTCCAATCCTAATTCGCCAACAGGGCTTGAGGAATCGCGAATAGCTTCTAAACAAAAGATTGGCATCATTTCAGCTGTTTTCTGAGCGGCTGCCACCATCGTTGGATCTTCTTCGCCCACTGCACCGGGGACAAAAAGCTTTTCAGCCTTTAATCTACTTTGCGCCTCCGGCAGCTGCCAATCACCTGCTCCCAATTCCTCAAGATTTTGCATTGAATCCAAAATAGGCTTTCCCAGGCAAAGGACTTTAGATGCGGAAGACTGAGCAGTTAGATCGGGTTGATCCTCATCACTCCACTCATCTCTAGATCTTTTATTACTTGCACCAACGACACCAAACATACAAATACTCCATTAAATTAATCAAAGAGAAGACCTGAAACTTCAGGAAAAGAATAAACCAACATCTCTAACAAGTAAGACGGAAGAGTTTATGCGCAGCGAGAGAAAAAGTCCAGAGCTTCCTTAGAAACCATAGTTGAAATTGAACTCGAAATATTGAGTCCGCTCCTTCTGGAATTGCCCTTCAAGAGAGAAGCCGTGGTGATAGCCCACATAGAGACGCAGCTTTCTGCCTACACCGGCGAGCTTACTAAATTCATAACCGATACGATAAGTACCATCGAAGATCCAGTCTAGCCACTGGTAGTTACGAATATGCATCGCGTAGAAGAAAGTACCGAAAAGACGCTGCTTGAGAAACTTGGTTCCGAAGAAACGCGCTTCCGTACCGTACTGAATGTAGAGCGGCGGACTTTCTGGAAAGCTCTCATCACTATGCAAGATGACACCTGGCCCCACATAGACACGAATCCCTTTGGACGCCTGATAAGAGGTGTAGAGATCGATACACTCAATACTAGGATTGGTCCTGACCACATTCGGATGATTGACCATATACTCATCGCCCAAGTGACTTGAGATATGATAGAGCCTGAAACGAAACGACCACTGATTGATCGCATACGTCAGCGGGATACCGGCATAGAAGTCCGTATTGACCAGCTCCGTACCGCCCGCAATATTTGGATGCGGATCGAGATTGAACACAGACCAGATACCCGCCTCGATACTTATCTGCAAATCGCCACCGCCAAAAGTATTGAGCCAGCGATAAATGGGAAAGTCATCACCGAGAGAAAAGCCGATCGTCTTCCTACCGATGACACGGTCACCCGCGCGATAACCCAACGTGTAGTTAACCTGCCGAGGATCCGCAACGAGAGGCTGAAAGAGCACCGTCATCTGAGGAAACCAGATACCACTGAGCCGCGGACGGCGCACATACTTTTCTCTGAGCTCCTCTTCCTCAGGCTCGATCCCCTTGAGCAAAATGACCTCTTTGACACCGGGGACATCCTTCACAAAAGAGAGGATACTATTGGCAGTGAGCTGATTTTTCGGGAGATTGGCCAACCAGACCTTACGATCTTTGACCAAGACAATCACGCTATACTCATAGTAGTGCATATCGACAAGAGCTTGGAGATAGCCCTCGAAATAAGGATCCGTGCACCCATCCGGAATCGATTCAGGAGGCAGACTATCAGAGCGTGTCAGCACCACACTCACCTCTTCACGAGGAGGTTCCTTAGCCTTTAGCTCTTCATCAGCAAAAGACATACAAGGGACTAAACAAGCACAGAGACAAAGAGCAAGTGTACCCGACCGAATCATGATAATAGCATCCGAACGCCTCCCTACGAGGCCCTAACGCTCTATATACACAGCTGCTAATTGGTCGCCAAGGATTTCTTCTTTGAAGAACGGAAGAACCCCAAACCGCTCCAGAGAAAAAGGAGCCCGCTGATACCCATCACAGGAATCGCACCCCAGCCACCTACGATCAGACCGCCCAGAGGAGGAGCAACAGCGCCGCGCATCCCGGCGAGCACCACACCGACACCCGTATACCTCGAGCTCTCCTCTTTTCCTGCAAAGTGAGGACCCGACATATTCCAGACCAGATGACTGCCCCCCTGCCCGATGCCATAGAAGAAAAACGCCATATAAAACCAGAACAGATCCAGCGTTGCCAAACCCATCAACAGAGGGAAAAACGCCATCGTCAAAAACACAGCATAAGAGAGTTTCTGCATCGAAATCTTACCCATCCAGCGAGCCCAGAGAGGAGCCGACGCGACAAAACCAAAGCCCTTGGCGACCGAAATCGCCATCGCCATCTGCACATGAGAAATCCCCAGCTCATCGACCATGAAGTGAGGGAGCGCCGGCTGCAGCAGCATGAGAGCGGAGCCGCAGATCATAAAGCCCCACTGAAACTTGGCAAAATCCTTCCTCGTACGCATTAGATTCCAGCTATCGCGCCAAGGCCTGGCGATCAGCTCGCCCAGAGGCGGCCTAGCTTCTTTCTCACACTCGACCACCGGCACCCTGGCCTGCACAAAAGTACCCAGCATCCCCAAGAGAGCCGCCCCGACACAAAGGTTTTTCAGCCCCTCCGGATTGTGGTCTAGCAGCGCACCCATCGCCACCGATATGAAGATTCCCTCCGCATAACCGAGCGCTGAGCTCCAGGAAAAAGCCTTTTCCCTCGCTCCCTCCGGCATATTACGCTTTAGTATCTCCACCCAGGCCGGCATCCCCGCCCGATAGAAAAGAGTATAGTTGACACCTGCCGCTATGACAAACCAGGGGCTATCGATCCAAGGCACCAAGAGAAAAGGAGCCCGCATTAAAATTCCCGCTCCCAGGACATTTGCCCTGAGCCGCCCCTTGGACCAGGAGCCCCAGTAAAAAGACAAAATGCTGGAAACAGGCTTGAGCATAGTCAAAAGAGCGATTGCGAGCGGAGAGGCCCCCAAATCCTTTACAAGGATAAAGGAGAGCATGCCATAGAGAGAAAAGAGCGGCTCATGAACAAGACTCGAGAAAAAGAGAGCCCTCTTCGTACGTTTTCCCGCATCTAAAGAAATAGCTTCATCCATTGAGATAAAAGGATATCGCCTTTCCTCATTTTCTGCCACCATTCAGAATTAAGATTATTCACCTTAATTATAAATATTCAACAACACCTAAGATAAAAAAGAAAACCAGAGAAAAACAGACCAATGAAAGATTTTCTATAGCAATTAAGAAAAACTTGATCCTCAGAGCCGCATGGTTTATCCTAGCTGGCAAAGGAAGGTCTGGATAACTCGCTATCTTCCTACTCTATGGGGCAATAGCTCAGTGGTTAGAGCAGCGGACTCATAACCCGTCGGTCCCTGGTTCAAGTCCAGGTTGCCCCATTTTTATAACCGACGTAGTTCATAGCACTTAAGCGCAAAGCCACTGAAATCAAGATCTTTAAAAAAACTCAGAGGGGAAAGAATTTCTTAGCATTATCGACCTCTCCAGCGAAAGGCTGCGGGCTAAATTCTCAGGTGTGCGATACACAATCGATGAATGCGAAGATCCAATAGACACCCTGTATGAGGAAATTCTTGCTCCGAAAACCTTACCATTTCCTTACGGCGTTGTTGAGTAAATAAAGACTCCGTTGTCGTCTACTCTGCTTCATATGAATCGACCCGCCTAAAGGAGTTAGCCGAGGATTTTCCAGAATATAGGGAACAGCTCAGTGACATTCAAGAACGCTAAGTTGATCTTAAACTTGCCATTCAGAATGGGTGTATTCTATCCCGAATTCATGGCAAGCTTCAGCATCAAGTACGTCGTCCCAGCACTTCTCGGTGATGCCACTAGCTATACAGGCCTTGAGCTCAGCGATGGTGTAGAAAAAATGCTAGCCCATGATCAGATAGGTTTCGCTACCAGACACGTTAAATGAGAAGGAATCGCTTAGACGGGCTATGCTGGAGTACTGCCAGCAGGACACTCTGCTAATGGTCAAGGCGCACCAATGCCTTATTCGGGAATCGAGCAGTCGCCATAAACAATTAATCGAATTAATGCCGTAGGGACCACCATGAAGTGTGATAAAGAAACTACTTTAACTAGATACACCACCGAAAGCACCTCCAGTCAATCATCGGAGATAAATAAGGTCATACTAAACGAAACAAGTAATACCCGACGCATTTTAGAATCTAAAATTGTCAAAAAGGCTAAGGATTCTGAAGCTTCTCTCCACATCACAATCATTCATGAAAAAAAGTCTGGAGAAGGTTTTGAAGCAGACAGAACTCAAAATTTGACTAAGTTAAAAGGTGGAGAGTGGGTGTCATGTGATCTAGATTCCGCAACCGCGCTCGCGCTTTACGAACAGTTATCGCAGCAGTATGCGTTGGCACGTCAAGTTGGCATAGAGAATTATACAAACAGCTATCTTGTGGTAAAGCTCAGCCAAGCTGCCAATCTCTCCACTGCAGATGAAGATTCGCTCGCCCAACTCATGAAGCAATGTCACCATTCTCCTGATTTCGCAAAAAAACTCTCCCAATTAAACCCCGATCTAATAAGAAAAGCACATGACTATCAACTTCTTCAGCATAAACAAGACGGACTAGCAAAATTCAAAGTCATGCTTAAAAGCGAGAATTGTGCTGAACCGGAATGGCAAGATTTTTTTAAGGAACACGATTGGATACTTGGTGGGGTTCATGACATTCAGTATCTTTCAGATGTCCTCCCCCAACCGATCTTTTCCGGTGCTAACGTAGATGGATCGGGAGCAAAACGCGGTGACTTTTTAGCTTGTACGCCAGGCAATGCTCACTTTACGGCTATTGTAGAACTAAAGAAGGCCAGTACCCGTCTTTTGAATTCAACTTCATATAGATCCGATATTTACCCTCCTAGCACCGAACTGAATGGTGGAATTGCGCAACTTCGAGCTTACTTGCGAAAATGGCAAATCAACGGTTCCACATCGACAGACTACGCAGACAGATATGAAAGCAAAGGAATCTACACAGTGCAACCGCAAGGATTCCTGATAGCTGGCAACCTTAATGAGATAAAAGACAACCGACAGATGCGCGAAGCTTTTGAACTCTTTCGAAACAATCAAAAAGATATTCACATTCTCACGTTTGACGAAGTCTACTCCAGAGCCAAACATCTGGTTGGTGTCGATTCTGAATAGAAAGTCACGGTACAACGGTGCACTAATCCAACCGACATCAACCCGCATTAACCATTAGGAATCACACCACAAAAGGGATAAAGCCAGCTTTAGATTAGGCACCCAAAAACTATAGAGCTGGCAAAGCTTTATTCCTAGTCACCTTGAGCGTCCGAGACGCCGACCGCAGGTATCATACTCCGTAACCGTACCATCGGGTGGTCACAACATGGGCATGCAAAATCGACGAGGATAGTTTGGTTGCTGACCTACTTCAAAAACTTCCCTCATCCATTCTGTAGAATAAACTCTTTTTCTGGTATCTGAGATTGAGAGCTTGCTTCTCTGTATGCGATGATTTTTTCGAGATCATTTGCGAGCTGACTTTTAATAGCTGTGGCAGAAAGGCAATCTAGAAGAGCTATTCCACCAAAAAAATTCAAGGCTATCGCAAGAGATCTGATAATGCCCCTGTTCTCGTCGCCACCCTCCAACAATGTTGGATTTTCCATCAAGAATTCAAGGAAGCCTACAAGAACTACTCTCGACCGGCCCATGCTACGTTCTAGAATTGTCTGAGTAATATCTAGATTTTTGAGCAAAATAGCTGTCAGTTCATATTGATTGTCTCGTCTTTCATCATACGTAAGGTAGGAATACCACCAAAGCCGGGCTATGCCGTTGCGAAGAAGAGCCCTCCCATTGGAGGCAGCAATATAGTAACGTTCCTTTATGTAAATCTCCGCCCTTTTTTTGTCCGCAAGACGTTTTTCAATAGGCCATCGTTTCCGCATGTAGGACCAAAATTCTACATGCGCTAATCGAGTCCACAGCCTTGGGTCGCGCGCCTGAATCGGAGTCAAGCCTGACATGGCCTTATGCAGACGCACCGAATTTTCAAGATCCATAAGATTGCCCTGGCTAGGGTCCATGAGAAGCTCTCCAAATGGCTTGTGATCGGGAAGCGAAAGCTTGACATTTGCAGGGAGATCCCACTTATCTCTGCCGGCAAATTCTTCCGCCCATGACTTGGCTATTTGATACCGCCCTAAGTGTTCTGGGATGGAACGTTGAAGACGATTTGAAAACGATTCATAAAATATTCTAAGCATAGACATGAGCGCTACATTCCTCCTTCTGCAAGATCTCTCGCCGACATGAGCGTACGTCTTACTGGTGATTCCAAAAGCTGCTGTGCGACATCCAGGGGATCAAATTCATCTTTTACTCCCATCTTATCCAGTCTGCGACGTATATTATCTTTCCATCTTAAATCGTTGAGTTCCCGATCAGCCCCTTCTTCCTTCATGTAATTCAAGGCTTGGACAAGCACAGGAAGAACAATTGCAGAAACAAGAACTTTACTGATCAGATCATTACCCTTAAGAAGGTTATAAGTCGCAAAGTCATGCTTACTCAGAATAATACCTATTCTTGCCTCATCATATTTGATGCACATAGGTCCATCTTCATCTTTTGCAGATTCCTCGATCACCATTATGGATCCAATGCAAGCAAGCGCATCTTCGGCTTCTACCGCAAACTCTTCCCCTTCTGCAGCTGCAATTATGTCTCCTTCTCTTAATTCGAAAGTTGTATTGCCATAGTCCTTATGTGCTCCAAGAAGAGTATACGCAGAAATATTCTTAAGAGCACAAGCGAACAGATTTACCTCAAATCTATCAAAGAGGCGAGACGCTGGAATCACGACTCTATGCTCTTCTTCATGAAAACGCCAAACGTCTCTATAGACTGTATTGCTACATTCAATATGCACAACGTATGCCACTCGCTTTTGCTTTACAAGGGAGCGAATCTCTTCGCTACCACATCTTACCTGAACATCAATATAGAAGTTCACCTTGTCGGTGACAGCACTTATAGTTGCCTGAAATCCGGCCCCTGGGACATCGTCCCCGTTGCCAACTACAGGATGAGGATAAGAACGTTCAGTCCGCTTCATGAGCTTCAACCTCCATCGCAACGCGGGTAGGATCTTTTAATACAATTTCAAGTCTTACTGGGCAACCAGGATAAAGTGCAATAGGACCGATAGCATTGTTTTTGACCGCGAGCAACTCTCCTCCGAGAATAAATGCCTGCCTGATTTCAATGCCCGTTCTTACGGCATCGTCTCCAACTTCATTAATTCGAAGGATTGCTTTTGCCTCTTTCTTTTCAGTCGATGTTACAACAACCACGTAAGCACCAGAGGACAAATTTGTCACGAAGGTTCTGTAAGATATCGGCACCGATTCTTTTCTTCCGTTCCCCCCTGGTCCGCCGATTTCCGTCTTTATTCTCGTTCCTTGGCCAGGCAAGAGAGTGTCTTTTTCATGGAATGCACCACTATCCTCGCCCTCTTCCGTTGGCTGTTCTGTCAGTTCCTTTCCAGTTCCCGTCATTGTAGAATTAGGTTGAAGAGATTTTCGCTTAGGATCGATTTTTCTTCCGACCAATTGTTGAGGTTTTGGTCGTCGGTCTGCTGATTCCTGAGGCTGATCAGTTTCGGTACTATTTTCATTAAACGCCTGTTCCAAAGTCTCTTGGTCGTCAGGGAGAAAACGACTCAACCCGGGTATATTAATGATTTTTGAATCCTCTGCAGGAGACAACGTTTTAATACATTCACGAATAAAGGAAAGGAACTCGCTCTCGGTTCTCTTATTCTCTCCCTTCTCTGGATGATTTGCATCCCATTGGTCATGACGAGGAGGCTCCATCTCTCTTAGAATTTTGTTGCCTTTCTCATTTTTACAAATGAAAACACCGCAGAATCGAAGCGGAGACTTAAAAGCCTTTTGATAAATAACCATCCCTGTACCACGAATCATCGCCACTCGCTTAGGAAGCTCCGGGTCTCCTTCTATCAGGTATAGAGACGTCTTACCGAGAATGGGGAGGTCTTTGTGAAAATCCACTGGAGGATGATTTGTATACGCTCGGAAGTATAAGTGAGCCGAGAAACCTGCTTTCCCAGCATGATCATCTAAAAGTCCTTTTAGAGTCTCTTTCGAAATTTTTAAATCATCTATTTGAACTTCTAGATCGCTAAAGTGAATCGCTGGCCAAAAGTTTTCAAGTACAGAAAAAACTAGCTCATTTTTCCATTCTTGGTCCGAGCGAAATCCCAAGATAACAATATCGGTACCAGCTTGAGATCTACGAAAGCGCTCTGGGATGTCATTAAATTCACGTTCTGCCGACCCTTTAGTTCCTCCCAAATATCCGGTAGCCTGGGACAGGCCATCTTTTAAGTTTGCATGAGTAGCAAGTTTTGCCACTCCTTGAAATGCCACTTTTTTATCGATGGTTACAGTCGAATACAAAATGGTCCGGAGGAGACTGGCAACAAATGGCGCATTTTTCCCAATCCCGAAAGAACCCCCTTCTCCGCCTCCCTTGGACGAAGACCCACTACAGCGTATAAGGTTATACCAATTTTTGTTGCGCTCAACATCGCTTCCTTCAACACCAGTTGTGTTGTAGTCTCCGATTCGAAGTGCCGAAATTGTATTCTCCCTTAATAATTCATAAGCTTTTTTAAAAAATTGCAAAGCCTTTCTGTCATTATCCCAATATTCCGCACATCGCTTAATAGCGCTTGCTAAGCTATCCACTTCTGGTATTTCAGATCTTGGAATATCTTCAGCGTTGAATTTCACCACTACAGGCTTGTTTGGGTCGTGCCTGGCATCAAGACTATTTTGGATTAGTTCTCGAGCCAAATAGGAATAAAAATCGCCTTTGAACGTCTCAACACCTGCATCGTGGTACCCACTTTCTTGGCCGCCATCATTGTCAGAAAAAAACCATTTCATTCTGTTTCTCCTTGATTGATACACTTCCTGACAAAGGCGTTCTCTAGCTCTAAAAGACAGTTTTCTGCAATACGTAGCACTAAGGGCACAGTCACTGAATTACCAATTTGCTTTCCTAAGTGACCTCGAGCCATTCCTTCAGGAAATTTCAACTCTTCATACCCCTGAAGACGAGCACACTCTCGAGGTGTGAGCTTGCGAATACCCCAGCCATCCTGAATAACAGGCTCGTTGTGCCCGCCTCCACCCATATTCGCCATGAGCGTGAAACATAATTTAGACCTGTTCATCCGAACATAACTTCTACGAAGCTGATATACTGCTTCAGGCTCCCCATTATTCATAGCCTCAACGAAAAGCTGGTGATATTGAGAACTTGATTTAAAATAAAATTCCTCTGAAGCCTTTTTATCTAGGTCTAGAAATTCGCGTACGTTTCTTCGAGTCTCTATTGGCAATGCTGCTGGGAACTCAAAGCTATTGCTTGGAAAATGATCGCAATTCATAGCGACCATAAATACTCGTTCTCTATTTTGCGGTATGTTAGTGTGGGTGGCGGTGTTTAGAACTTGCGAGTCTCTTTCGCTAAACCAATAGCCGGCCTTTTGTATTTCGATTTGTACTCTTCGAAAAGTCCGCCCTTCATCATGCGAACGAAAATTTTTTACGTTCTCAAGCAACAATATCCAAGGTTTATTTTTCCCGAATTCGCGAATTATCCGAATGATCTCAAGGAAAAGAAGGCCTCTATCATCCTTGAATCCTAATTTTTCGCCAGCAACCGAAAATGGCTGACATGGAAAACCGGCAGTAAGGATATGAACCGGCTCAAGGGCATCATCATACACCTTGAGTTCTTCGATACTCTTACGAAGACACCGGACATCTGGGAAATTGAGCTGAAAAGTCTCAACAGCATGCCTATCCTTTTCATTCGCCCACATGATCTTGGCGCCGATCTGTTGAAAAGCTCGACAAAACCCCCCAATCGCGGAAAAAAGAGAACCTACCAGGACTGACGAACCAGTTCCAAAACGTTCAAAATGAGGACTCGGTGGTGTTTGAGTGGTGCGCATGACGAAATTATGCCTATATCCAAAAAAAAGACAAACCATTTCCAGTACAAGGCGACGGTTAAAAGTTGTTGGGAACACACAGGACGAGACAGTCATTTTTTCACCAGATCCTCGCCATCGCTTCACCTGTTCGCCTCCCGGCATAACAGAATGTCAAGACAGAACCATTCAAAAATATACATAACAAACGCCAATTCATTCCAACAGTTTACAAAAACAACGCACATTTCAACAAGCAATTCTGGATTAATTTCACAATTAATTTCAAAATATATTGTTGACAAGCGGTCAATTCTTCTAACTTCCTCTGAAATCAGTGCAACGGTTATTTTATTGCACCTGTTTTTGCGGCTACAGAAGCCCCTTGCGATTTGAATATTCCACAGATAAAATGTAGGGAAACAAAATCTACTGAAAATTGAGGCATTGTTCGGAGAGATTTTTTAGTCAAAAATTCTCTTAGGAACACTCTCTAGCAGCTCCATCACTGCCAACCGGAATTCCATCCAATTCCTTAGATCAAGCCATATAATTACCTGAATGCTCAGCTTTCCAAGCATCTACAAACGCAGATCCTTGTGAATCAGCCCAATCGTCGATTACAGCATTGCCATTCTTAGTAATTGGCTGAGGAGTAATTGGGGGGAATAGGTGACAAAATTTTAAAGGGATAAAAACCAGCTATACTCCGGCGAGCCTCTTACGTTGAAGTGGATTTCCCTTCATACCCTTTGGATAATGGCGTGGCCTTCTTGCCGGCGCAAGTGGTTCACCTCACAAAGAAGAGCAACAATAGAAGCATTGAATTTGGTATAGTGCTCAATGATGAAAATTGCGAAGATATGATGATGACTGAAAAAATTCTGGTTCGGCCTATTTTAAATGAGCAGGATTATGCCTCTTCCCTGGCTATCCGCAGATCAGTGTTCGTCAAAGAACAGGGAGTGCCGGAAGAGCTCGAAATCGATCATGAAAAAGAATCCCATCATTTTCTAGCGCTTTACGAACAGCTACCCGCTGCAACGGGACGTTATCGACTGAAGAAGGGATTTACCAAATTCGAGCGCATTGCCACGTTGAAACCATTTCGAGGGAAAGGGATTGCCCGAGTCCTTATGCAAAGCATGCAGTCAGACTGTCTCAAGAGGTATCCCGAATATTTACCTATGATGCACGCTCAAATCAGTGTGATCTCCTTCTATTTAAAACTAGGCTGGATTGCTTTGGGAAACATCTTTCAAGAAGCAAATATTGACCATCAGCTCATGATTCTTCCTCCAGAAGATCCTTCGAGCCTTAAATGCTTAGCTGACCCTGAAACAGCTCAATCAATCCGTACTTTCTTTGAACAAAAAATATAACGTGTCCAATATTTTGAAAAAGCATCCTATCTCCATGCACTTTGAGCACTTGAGAATGGATCAGGAAAAGATGCTAAAGGGGTGGCTTACCCAAGACTATGTAGCAAAATACTGGCATGGCGTAGGGCTGCAAAATACATTCCGCTCTATTCAATGCTTTCTGAATCATGAGAAGACGCCTTTCACTCTCTGGATTGCTTATGATGGCGATACTCCTTTTGCCTACCTCATGACCTCATCGATTGATTTAGAAAAAGAGCCTCTTTTCGTAAAATATTGTGCTTCAGATGCAAAAGCAATGTCACTTGACCTCCTGATAGGGAATCGTGCTTATCTTGGCAAAGGTCTCTCTGCTCGTTTGATCCAAGAATTCCTTCTTCAGAAATGCAGCTCTGCTACAGATCTGTTCATTGACCCGGGAATCAATAATCCCAAGGCGATCCACGTATATGAAAAGGCAGGCTTTCAAAAATGCGAAGAATTCATCCCCTCATGGGATCCTGAGACGCCATGCGTTTTAATGCATCTTAAGATGGCTAAGACCCAAGTTCCTGAATAGCCACTTATACCAGAGCCTATAAAAAAATCAGTTGGGAACTTAGAGCTCATCAGGCATGCCCTTGTATATTTTGACCAAATAGGTTAACCAGATTATGAGGTGATTTTATGAATACAGGTTCAGTGCTTGAGATTCGCGGAAGTGTTGTCCATTTTTCCTTTGATCTCTCATTACCAAAAATTCATTCCCTCATCTACGTCAAAAAAGGTGAAGAACGCGTCTATTTCGAGGTGATCAATCAATTATCAGATACTCTTGCTCAAGGAATCGCCCTGCAATCGACTGATGGAATTTCAAGAGGTATGGTTGCTGTTGATACCGGTGAAGAGATTAAAGTCCCCGTTGGGAAGGAAGTTCTAGGACGTGTGTTCAATGTCTTTGGCGATACTATCGATGAAAAAGAATCTCTTGAACATCTCCCAAGGCGCACGATCCACCGTCCCTTTCTGCCAATGCACCTTCACTCTGCAAAAAAGGAAATTCTAGCTACCGGAATTAAGGCCATTGACCTTTTGAGCCCCATTGAAAAGGGTGGAAAAGCAGGCATGTTTGGCGGCGCCGGCCTCAATAAGCCGATGACTGCCAGTGGCACCGGCAATCCGCGCTACCGGGCCACGCAGGAGAAGAACACGGCCGACAAGAACGGTGGCTACCTCCAGTACGCCGCCATCACGTTCATGCCCGAGTATGCCAACAAGTCGTTCGAGGAGCTGCGCCTCGAGGATCGCACCAAGCAGGCGACTGGCGGCGGCCTTGCCAGCTCGGCCTTTGGCGCGCCGGCTGGCGCGCAGTCGTCGTCGCTGTTCGGCGGCACTGGCGGCGGCAGCAGCACTGGCAGCTCGGCCTTTGGCGGGTCGGCGACGGGTGGCGCCTTTGGCGCGCCGTCGACCGCCAGTTCGCCATTTGGCAACGCCGCCTCGAACACGTCGT
>JAJFMM010000109.1 GCA_021772165.1 Chlamydiota bacterium
TTTAATCCCACATCTACTCTTGGGGGTTTTGTTTTTCCTTAAAAATTTTTTACACCCAACCACCCCCCCCCCCCGAAGGTGATCCTGCCTATCCTGTTCTTCTTTTGAAATTATGAAAGTTGCATATTGTGGAAAACTGCATCGGCATCGTCGAGATTTTCTAGCCATTCGATCAGAGCGATATTCTGATCTGCGACTTCATCCGATACTTCGATCCACGCCTTCGGAATCATCTCAAGCGCAGCGTCCGGGCAGCGCACCCCTGCTTGCTCAAGAGCTTCTTTGACCTGCAAAAATGTATCCACAGGAGCACTGACCAGATAGCTCTCATCATCGCTAGAGAAATCCTCCGCCCCACTTTCTGAGCTGAGTAAAAAGAGCTCATCTTCCTTAGCATCCTCTTTAGCGATGCGAATCACACCCTTGCGATCGAAATTATAAGCGACCGCACCGGGCGTTGCGACCGTACCACCGCATTTGTTAGTCGCAATGCGAATCTCAGAGGCGATACGGTTTTTGTTGTCGGTCAGAATATCAACGAGAATACCCACGCCACCGAATCCATACAGCTCGTAAGTCATCTCTGTGTAATCTTCCCCACCTTCGCTAGAGGCCTTTTTGATGTTGCGCTCAACATTGTCATTGGGAACGTTTGCGTCTTTAGCCTTCTGAATCGCTATGCGCAATTTAGCATTGGTTTTCGGATCAGAACCGCCCTGTCTTACTGCACTGATCAACTCTTTCATAACGCGGCTGAAAATTTTAGCCTTTTTTTTATCGGCGCGATCTTTGCGATGCTTAATATTCGCCCATTTACTATGTCCTGCCACGAAGACTCCTTTTAAAAAATTTTAAACTCTGTTTCCCCCATTCTTTTGAGAACAGGTAATGCCTATGTTTCGCCTCTTCTCGTCTAAATTCGGTCGTATGCACCCAGAGGCGGCCGCCTCGATCGAGATGAGGCTCGCAAACAGCATGGAGCATCTCATGATAAACAATAAATTCGACAAAAGGAAGAGGTACGTCTGGATGATCGAGAATGCGGTTGATGCGAATCAGCGGCAGCGTTCGATCATAGGATCCAAAAGTCATGTGACAAAACTTACGATAACGAGGAGTCGGGAACCAGGTGATTGGAATCTTTAGCCGATTGTCGAAATAGTCGGCATTGGTCCGATCATAAAGCTCCTGCAAATCGATATACTCCCCTTTGGCATTCGATAGAGAGAGGTCTGCTTTAGGCGGCTCGAGGCTCGTAAAATAGAGATGCGCCATCTGGCGGATCACCGCGCGAGAAGAGCGATCGGGCTTAGTCGCAAAGCGAATCAGCGCAGTCAAAACAGGCGTAGGAGCTTCTAAGAAGAGGCGATGGACAGAGAGACGAAGCACCCCTGATCGAGTTTTGATCGCACTCGCATAAGTAGATTTGCTCTCTGTAATCTTGAGCTCCAGAGGACGGGAATAGAGAGCCGATAAGCGCGCGTAGAGTTCATCCGGAGTCATGGCACGAGAGATTTTTGCATCATAATTTTGCCGAGATAGCTCTCATCGAGTTCTTTGATGAAACGCTTCTGGTAGCCATACTGGACAAACCCCAATCTTTCATACAGACGAATTGCGGGGTTGCCGTCATAGACTTCAAGATGGAGCAGCTCCAGTGAGAAGCGATCCACAGCTAGCTTTTCTAATTCCAAAAGAAGCCGTTTGCCGACTCCTTTACCGCGAAACTCCTCATCAACAATGATCGCAAAGAGAGCCTGATGCGCCATTTTCCGGAAAGGATGGAGATAGAGTGTTGCAATGCCGCAGGGCTCACCATTCCAAAGTGCGGTCAACACACCATTTTGCTTTGAATAGCTCATCCAGATCCGCGCGGCATCTTCGATCTCGCGAAGATCGGTGAGAGGAAACCATTGTAAAATGTTGGGCTGCAAAAGCCACTCCACCAAGAGCGCCTGGTCACTCTCTTCGGCAAAGCGCACTGAAATAGGATCTTTCGTCATGAGAAAAAATGCTCCGTCAATACTCGTGCGTGGCCTTTGCCCTCAAGTTTAATAAAGTTTTCCTGGCGGGCAAACGGCTCGAATTGCAGCTTGTTCAAAAGAGGGAGCAGCGGGCTCGGCTCAAATACTTCTGCATGGACACTCTTGAGCTTGAAGCGCGTTTTTGCGAGATGGAGCAAATTGCGCACCATCGAGGTTCCTATTCCTTTTCGACGCGCCTCTGGATCAACGATCAGAAAAAAAGAGCAGTGATGAGAGACTTTGCGATACGGCATTAAAAAGAGCGAGCCGATGGCACAGGGTTTGCCACCCAGTAAACCCGTCAAACTCGCTTTGAATTTCGAAAAACCAATCCAATTCTTTAAAGACTCTTCCGTCTCACTATCTGTTTCAAAAGGAAAAAATCTTCGCTCCAGAGGGTCTGAAAACCAGGCCTCGAGAGCGGACAAATCCTCCGGAACAGAATAGCGAATATCGTAGTCGGAAGGCAGTGACTTCATATCAACCAAACTCTTTGAGATAGGCGTTGACGAACTCATCAATCTCGCCATCCATAACAGCTGCAATATTGCCGTTTTCTACTTTGGTGCGAGTATCCTTGACGAGTGTATAGGGCTGAAAGACATAATTGCGTATTTGACTGCCCCAAGCAATATCCTTCTTCTCCCCACCTATCACCTCTAATGCTTCTTGCTGCTCAAGATGCTGCTTCTCATAGAGCTTTGATTTAAGCATCTTCATACAGGTTTCTCTGTTTTTAATCTGACTGCGCTCGCCCTGACAAGAAACAACAATACCCGACGGGCCGTGCGTCATCCGGACGGCTGAATCCGTTTTGTTGACATGCTGACCACCTGCTCCGGATGCACGATAGGTGTCTACCCTGATCTCTTCCGGACGTATATCGATCTCCACATCATCGATAATAGGAGTGACAGCGACAGAGGCAAAACTGGTGTGGCGACGCGCATTGGAATCAAAAGGCGAAATACGAACGAGCCGATGCACACCCTTTTCAGACTTGCAATAGCCGTAGGCAAAAGGTGCATTGATGCGGTAGGTAATATTTTTAATTCCGGCGATCTCTCCATCGAGCCGATCGACGATCTCAACTGTCCACCCTTTTTTTTGCGCCCAGCGATGATACATGCGAGAGAGCATCGCGGCCCAGTCGCACGATTCGGTACCGCCGGCTCCCGCATTGATCTCCAGATAGCAATCTTTACCATCGAGATCACCGGATAGCATCTTGCGTATCTCCAATTCAGACAGCCCCAACTCTATCTCGGTAAGCTGCTGTAGAAGATCTTGGACAAGCGCCTCATCTCCAATATTATGCGCCTCGGGCAAAAGCTCCTGCACATCGGAAAAGCGTGTACTGAGATCGGAAAATGGAATTGTCCAGATACGCAGTGCATTCAACTCATCAATGACTTCCTGCGCAGAGTTCTGGTCATTCCAGAAATCATTTTGGACCATTCTCTCTTCTAACTGGGCTACTTTGGCGTCGAGTGAAGCCAGGTCAAAGAAACCTCGACATTTCATTGAGCCGCTGCTCAAATTGTCTGATTCTTTCTTGCATTTCAAAATTCATAGTAATCTCCGTTCAGTAAGAGGATGTCATTCCCATGATAAGACTTATGCAAAATAGTGTCAAAATGGTAAAAAAAATTATTTTACATCACTTTTACTACCCCTTCATACCGAAAAGAAATCAAAACGCGGTCGTAGGCTGCGTTTTGATTTCTTTTCGGTATACATTTATCTAGAGAAACCTATACTTAGCGGCGCTTTTTTTTTCAGATTAAGGAGCATCCACAAAATCGATATTTTGTAGGTGCCTCTTAGCAAGAAAAAATAATCGGAGGTTTCAATGAAAATCGCAGACATTCAACACGCCGTATCAGGCTGTTGCTCCGCTTTGAGCAGCAACACATCCAATGCAACAGCATGGTTGGGACGCAACGTTCAAGCACTTGGCAGCAAAACTGCAAACGCAGCAAAAACAGTTGGAAGCACTACCTGGAATACAACATCGAAAGTAGCTCACGTAGCTATGGCTTATCTAGCTAAAGCGGCTCTATTCGTACGTTTTCACGCTCAAGCAGCTTTTGCAGGTGTCAAAAGCCTAAGTGGACAAGCATGGGACATCACAAAAGCTGGTGGTTCAAAATCGGCTGAACTCGTTAAATGCGCTGGTGCCAAAATTCTATGTGGCGCTAGAACTGCGGTTCAAGCGACAGCTGCCGGTGCAAAAACTGTAGCAACTAGCCTGAGAAGCATAGCTTCTAAAGTGGGCAGCTTTGCAGCCAATACATTTGCAAAATCAGCTCGTGTAGTTAAAGAAGCTGCGATTGCAGGGAAAAACGGACTGGTTCAAGGCTTCCAAGTATCGAAAGCTTTTGTTGCCTCGCACCAGAAAGAAACGCTTATTGCAGGCGGAATTCTCGCTGTAGTTTTAGCGGTTGGCTATGCAGCTAAGAACGTACTCAATCGTCCTGCGGCATCTGCTGTCTAGATAGATTTTTTGATCGCCCAGAAAGCGCTGGATAACTCGCTTTTGCGGAAATTGTGAGAGATTTTTATCGAAAATCGGTAGTTCGGTAAAAAGATCCGCAATATTCGCGAAATGGAGTTGTTCAGTGTTTTCCCTGGGCCCTACCTGGGCTTTTTCTCAATCCGGAGAGAATCTCCGACCTGTTTCACGCACATTTTCTCGCCATTTTGAACAACAAAATGCGCGCCGCCGCGAAAATGCACATTCTCAGCAACGAATTCCGCATCAACACCTAATTCGATGAGCAGCGTTTCATTGCGTTTATAAGAGCCCTTCCAGAAAGGTTTTGAATCGGCCCAATCGACGCCAGCGTTCTCGATTTTACAATTTTTCAGGCTACATTTCGAGAGTCTCTTCATCAAGAGCTCGCGGGTGAGCTTCGTTTTCACCTGAAGGCTACCATCGAGATCGAGTGATTCAAAATCTACATCAGCAATCTCCAGCTGCATTTCGCTACCGTCTGCGAGCCGTCCAGAGCGGATCTTTTTGCCGATCGTCTGAAAGAGAGGGCCGAGAGAGGGATGAAAGAGAAAAACAAACGAAGGATGTGCCTCAACCATCGCTTCCAAAGAGCGCTCAGGTGGCAGATCGTAGTGACAATGCTTTTTTAAGAGATCGGCGGCAGCGCTCATGAAGTCGTAAAAGCACTTTTCCGGTGTTTCATTCATTGAATTGCCCGGAACATAGGCTTTTTTCGCCGTCGAGATCGTCTTATTCCGATCGTTATACGTGATAAAAGTCGTATTTAAGAGCTGATCGCGCAGTTGATTTTCTTGGGCTTCGATGAACACATCGGCGATATTCTGCATCGTCGATTCCAGTCTGCCTGCAGAGTTACCTTTTGCATCCTTCTTGAGGTTCATCAGAAGACCCGGGAAGGGACAGCGCCCCACCGCCTCTTCGAGCGCATCGAGCTGCCCGAATAAGATGTTTGTATTCGAGGTAAAGCGCGAAAAGGGCTCACCGCTGCGCATCGGCGCATCCTCCACCCCATATTTCGCAAAATCGCAATATTCGATGTTCGAGAGATTGTAGAGATAGCCCTGCTTATCCTTCCTTTCCACAAGGACATTCACGCCCTCTGCAGCCTGACAAATCCTCGGGCACGAGGCAAAGCCAAAGGACATCTTTTTCGAATAGCCATAACCTGTAAAAGCGAGCAGACCGTAGTCGAGTCCCGCAAGAGGATTGTTGATCTGGCGGATCAGTGCAAATTTTGATCCGAATGATTTGAACCAGTCGAAGATGCCGTTGTCTTTTGCCAGCTTCCAGATCGCTCCATGACCACCCGGCTTCATAAGAAGCTTCCAAGGATCGTTCCATAGCCAGTTGCCCAGTTCATCAACGACAGGAACTAGAGGCTGCACGAAAAGACGAAACGTTTCTTTGGGCCGTCCAAACCAGCTGTTCTCTTGAAGAATCTCCTGGATATGAATCCAGTTGTTTTTCTCGTGAGACGTCATGATGGCGACAGGCGTATTCAACATACGGCCAGTTCGCTGATAGTAGAGCAGCTCTCGGCTCTCGAGATCAGCAAGAAGCCTCTCGAGGAGTGTTTTGCCCGCAAATTTTAGTTTAGCCGCCGGAAGCTCATGACCTGTTGTTTCGTCGATGAGATGCAGGCGATCTGCTGCACCACCCAAAGGATACATTTCGCAGAGATAAGGCATAGCGGCAATCCCCGCTTCGACCGCCTTCTCTACTTCGTCTGACCAGTTTGAGATATCGACAAAAGAGGGAGAGTGAAAAGCCGCGCCTTCTCTCGCATCTGAGTTTTTTTCTAAAAGCCTACGCACGTGGATTTGATAGCCCGCCAGACCGCCTAATTCGCGGTAAAAATCATCTACGTCGCAAAGATGATTGAGCAAAATAGCCACGTTTTCCTGAGAAATTTTCTCAGAAAAGAGGGGCGCCTGCCCGAGCGCAATCACTTGCTTGAGAACCGATTCGCTATCCATATCCAATCCGGGAAGCATGGAGCAAAGAGGATGTTCTGCTTGCAAAAACTGCTGCACTTCTGGAGTTTCATTGAGGATAGAGATGCGTGCCTTCACGGAGCTCGTCTCTTTAAGCTTCTCTGCTAACGCCTCAATCTGTCTATCGTTCGACTGCATAACCTTCGATTCAATTATGTCCTACTCCAGATCCTAAACGATCTTGGCTCCTACGACAAGTTTTTGATTGGAAAAAGGATTTTTTTATCTATTGCTGCCCACGCAACGGACCTTGCTAGCAGAGCGAATCAAGCGCCTTTTTCGCAAGTGAGATCGAGTTTGGAAGATGAAGCTAACTCTTTTCGCGTTAGCGAAATCTGAAAAACCGATCGCAACAAAAAGGCGCTCTGAGAGAGGAAACATGATTTTCCCCATGGAAGATCTTTTTCCATTTCTCTATGATTTATTTTGACACCTAAATACCTAGACAGATAAAAGATTTGTTTTAAGCAAAACCTATCGAGCCCTTTTAGAGGAGAAAAAGAAATGGCAACTAAACCAAAAGCTTCCAAGTTCATGCAACCAATGAAGCTAAGCGACGATCTAGCAGCAGTTGTAGGAAAAGGCCCTATGCCTCGTACTGAAGTCACAAAAAAGCTTTGGGCTTACATCAAATCCAAAGATCTTCAGGATCCTAAAAACAGAAGAAACATCAATCCTGATGAAAAACTAAGCAAGGTTCTCGGCAAAAAAACCGTGAACATGTTTGAGATGACAAAGCTCGTCAACAAACACCTTTCTTAAGACAAGAAATTTTTTGGCCTCAGAATGATTTTTTTGGGGCCCTTTTATTGCCAACTCATCTAAACTTAGACGCAAACACTGTATGTTTAGATGGATAGGAAAAATTTCACCTCTGTTATTCTTCTAGCGGGTGGCTCCGGCACTCGTATGGGCTTAAACGCGCCCAAACAATTCCAACACCTTTGCGGTAAAGCTCTGGCTCTCTACAGCTTTGAGCTATTCAGCCACCTAGAAGAGGTGAGCGAAATTGTCGTTGTTTGCGATCCATCTTACCGCACCCTTTTTGCCTCACCTCATAAATCCGTACAATTTGCTCTTCCTGGAAAACGGAGACAAGACTCCGTATATCACGGTCTTTTGGCCGCCTCTCCAGAAGCGATGCTCATCTGCATCCACGATTCCGCCCGTCCTTTTTTAGAAAAAGAGGCGGTTCAAGCACTTCTCAAAAAAGCTTTTGACCAAGGCGCCGCGGCCCTAGCCGCCCCTGCCATCAATACGATCAAGCAAGCGGACGCATCGCAAAGAGTCAAACAGACACTCCCTCGAGAAGAGCTCTGGGAGATGCAAACGCCTCAGGCCATCCGAAAAGATCTACTCCTAAAAGCCTATGCGCATGCGCAAGCTAACGACATCGAAGCTACAGATGATCTATCTCTTGTCGAAGCCATGGGAGCTCCTACCGTGCTGGTGAAAAGCTCCTCGCGCAATTTCAAGATCACAACGCCCTTTGATTGGGCTATAGCTGAAGCACTATGCGCCGCATCAAACTGACCCTCGCCTACGACGGCACGAATTACTCCGGCTGGCAGGTACAGCCCAATGCGGTCTCCATCCAGGCTCTCATACAAAAAGCGCTGGAGAGAATGCTCCGCCACTCAGTTGCTCTATCCGGCTCAGGGCGAACCGACGCCGGTGTGCACGCGGAAGGACAAACCGCACATTTCGATACAGACTCTACGCTCAGCCCCTTTCGCCTGCGCCACTCGCTCAACGCACTGCTACCACCCGACATCCGGATTCTAGACGCTGCCCAAGTACCAAACGATTTTCATGCGCGCTATAGTGCAAAAGGTAAAATCTACCATTACCACATCCATCTCGCTCGCGAGAGCAATCCCATGACGCGCCTCTACCGTACGCCTATCCTCGGCCCGTTTGATAGAGAGGCCTTTGAACAGGCGGCACTTCACTTTCCCGGCACTCATGATTTTGCATCCTTTGCCAACGAAGCGCACAGAGGCGCAGCAGCACTGGGCTCCATACGCACGCTTCGGCGGCTAGAGATTTTCGAGCAGAGCGGAGGTCTAAGGCTTGAGTTTGAAGGCGATGGTTTTCTTTATAAGATGGTGCGAAACATTGTCGGCACGCTTCTAGAAACAGCGAAAGGCAAACGAACCTCGGACGAGATCCCACAGCTATTCGAAGAAAAAGATAGAAAGAAAGCCGGAGCTACAGCGCCGGCGCAAGGTCTATTTCTTATGAAAGTTCTTTACTAGCCAAGAGGTCCTCTTCTCGGATAGAAGAGAGCGTTTCAAAGTGAAGAACATCTCCTTGAGATGCCATTTCTAAAAGAGGATGATGCCCTGGGCAGACAAGAACCGGTAGCGCCGGCGTTCCCTTCAATGCCTGCAATCCTCGCACGCTGTCCTCAAACCCAATGACTCTTCCTCCCCCTGTCCCATACAGTTCGATCGCGCGAAGATAGCACTCGGGATCGGGCTTCGGTTTGCTATAGTTTTCTCTGGTGATCCAGTGAGGAATTGATTTGAGAATTTCATGCTGAGAGCGGATCGCAACGATCTGCTCGAGTAGTGAATTGGTCACAACGCAGCGGCGAATACCAGCTATTGCCAGCTCTTTTAAAAGAGCTTCAGCTCCCGGCATCAACTCCACTTTTCCCGTCATCAAAAGATCGAGATAAGCAGCTTTTTTTTCTTCATAGAGCCGATCCCAGTTCGATTCGAGATTGGGAAATTCTGCATAGAGCCCCTCTTTGAGAGCCGTCGCATTGAGGTGAGCCACCTCGCAAAATTGAGCAAAGCTCCAGGTGAGCTTAACCCCTCGGTAAGCGAGCATATTGACATACGCCTGAAAATGAAGGTGCTCAGTATTGACCAGCAACCCATCAAAATCGAAAAGAAAGAGCTTAAATTGTCGAATCCATTTCATAAGGAGCAGAATACCAGATCAAGCCCTTCTTGTCTCGATTAGAGCGATGAGGTATGGAGGAAAGAATGGAACCTCAAAAACATTCTGTCTGGGTCAACTACCTCTACTACGGATCTCTTTTCTCTCTTCTCATTTTGCTCAGTGTCAGCAGCGTCTACTCACGAGAAGATTTAGCAGGATCGAGAATCTTTTTTCTTCTCTATTCCGTTGGAGAGGCTCTCCTAGAGGTGTTTCTCTTCATCTGCATCGGCTGGTTGATCAAAAAATATTGCAAGCGTATCTTTTTCGCTCTCTTCATCGCCCTTACCTTTGTCTGCTTCCTGCTGCATCTGCTCGATTTCGCGCTCAACCGCATCTTGAATTTCTCGATTTGGGAAACGATTGACTTTGTCTTCGACGAGTCCTTTGAGAACTTTTTCCACATGCTCGACGCATCGGGACTATCCCTCTGGATATGGGGCACCTTTTTTACACTGTTATTGATGGTCCCTCTCATTGGCATTGTGATTTTCCGCATCACTGAATGGATGTCACGCAAACAGCCGATGGGCCTTCGCTTTGAAAAAGTCGTGCAGATCTCCTTTTGCATTCCCCTCGCGCTTTTCTTCTGGGATTTTACCGCGTCTCGATTCGTGCCTCAAGAGGCGCATCACGCCTTCATCAAAACGCTCCCCTGGAAAATCACCTTTCTCAGACCCAACACTCCTCTGCTCACCCTCAACCGGAAACTGCCTCTACCTGCCACAGAAAAAGAGCTTCTCGCCTCTCTGGAATCTTTTTCCTCTACCCCAAAAAAGAGACCGAACATCTACCTGTTCATTGCAGAGTCTCTGAGAGAAGATATTTTACAACCACACATCGCACCTCACCTCAGCGCCTTTAGAGAAAGATCTGTGCAGGCGAATTTGAGCCTCTCTAGCGCCAATTCGACACAGATCTCCTGGTATTCGATTTTCCACTCCGACTTTCCTTACTACTGGAGTGCCGTGAACCAGCAGAAGAGAGAAACCGCCGCGCCAGGCATCGAACTACTGCGTAAGATGGGCTATCAGATCCACGTCTACTCTTCAGCCAATCTCCTCTACTACGGAATGGATGAGCTGCTGTTTGGAAAAGAGCATGCAGGCGTCGATTCGCTGCAGACCTTTAACCACACACCGCCCAAAGAGGCCTGGGTCAGCGATAGAGAGACGATAGACACCTTTGCTCAAGAGCTTCGAGAGAATCCCGAGAGAGAAGAGGGACACTGCTTTATCTTTTTCTGGGACTCGACGCACTTCGACTACAGCTGGCCGAAGAGCTCAGCTCCTCGTTTTTCCCCCATTGCCAGCGAATTGAACTACTTTAAAGCGTACCATTCGAAGAAAAATATCGAGGCGATCAAAAACCGTTATCGCAATGCCGTTCACTACATCGATTCACTCTTCGGCCAGTTCCTCTCCATCATCCCAAAACCTGAAGAGGCGCTCATTGTCTTCACGGGAGATCATGGAGAAGAGTTCTTCGAGCATGGACACCTGTTCCATCTCTCGGAACTCAACGATGTGCAGACACAGGTACCTATCTACATGCAGCTTCCCAAAAAGCCGACGAGCCGACCTGCACTTGCGACGCACATGGATATCTTTCCCACGATCTTAAGCTCGCTGGCCAACACACACTCCGATGCACTCAAAGGGCAATCGCTTATCGACGAAAAGAGATGGCCCTACGCTGTAATGGCTCGCTACAACGCAAGCCGCACACCCTGCGAAATCTGTCTTCATAACGGCCTCTACAAATTCACAGCGCGTTTTTCCGATGAGAAAAATATTTTCAAAGCCGACTCTCTTCGCATCATCTCTCTTCGCACGGGAAAAGAGGAGCTGGTGCATGAATATAAAGAGGATCTGGAAGGCTGGGTTCAGCAGGAGTTTGGAAAGGGGCTAGAAAGACTTTTCTATTGAGCGCCTTCGAGATGCAAGAGAAGATCTCCGATCTCTTCTATGCCCACTTTTTTCTCAAGAAGAGTGCCCTTCTTATCGAATAAGATCACCGTAGGCATGGCGCGAATCTGATAGCTTTTCATCAGATCTCCCATCTCATCGACATTGACTTTCAGAAATTTGTACTTACCCTTCAGCTGCTCAGCGCTCGATTCGAGCCTAGCCGCAATGCGCTTACAAGGAGCGCACCAAGTAGCGTAGAAATCGACAACGACAGGCAGCTCACCAGAGCGCAGCTCCTTTTCGAATTGAACTCGAGTCGCGACCTCAATGACGCTGGCCAACTGTTTCAAAGGCTTTTCCAGATCGACCTTTCTATAAGCCGCAATCAGAGCCGGAGCTTGAGCCGAGAGCTTTGACTGAATAGCAAGAGCCGCTCTCGCTCCATCGCCTGCAGCAGAGACTGCTTGTCGAAAAAGAGGATCGATCGCATCGCCGAGCGCGTAGACAAAGGGAACTGAAGTCTCCTGTCCCTCTTTCACAACGATATAGCCCGCCTCATCGAGCTTCACTTGGCCCTTGAATAGGGCCGTGTTGGGCGTTGAGCCAATGGCTAGAAATAGACCGTCGAGAGCCACTTTCTTTCCTTGGGCCAAACGCACAGCTGTCACACCCGACTCTACGCCCAAGACCTCAGTAAGCTCTGTTTCAAAATGAATGGTCACATTCGATTGCGCTCTAAGAGCTTCGATTCGCGTTTCATCGCTGGCGCGGAAATGGTCTTTGCGCACAAAAAGATCGACCTCGCTTGCAATGTTGGCGAGATAAAGCGCTTCTAAAACCGCAGAATCTCCTCCACCCACAACGCCAACGCGCTTATCTTTGTAGAGAGAGCCGTCGCAAATCGCGCAGTTGGAAACGCCCCGTCCCCAATACTCCTGCTCTCCCTCAATCCCGAGAAAGTTAGGCTTGGAACCTGTGGCAATCACACAACTTGCAGCTCTGTACGTTTTGAGATCCTGAGGATGAGTAACCGAGCGCGTGACAATGGTGAACGGACGCTTTGAAAAATCGACACTAACCACCTCCTCATTGCGATACTCAGCACCACTGGCTACAGCTTGCGCCTGAATCTGATCCATCAGATCTGCGCCGCGCACCAAGAGAGCACCGGGCCAATTCTCTACACTCTCCGATTGAGCGAGCGCTCCACCAGGATTCGATCCCTGAATCACAAGGGGCTGAAAATGTGCTCGAGAAAGATAGATGGCAGCTGTACCACCCCCGACGCCGCCACCAATGATCAGTGAAGGAACAACCGTTTCGCTTGCAAAGAGAGATGCGCTGGCAGCGAGCAGTAAAGGTAAAATCTTTCCGTACATTTCAAATCCTTGATTTAAAAGTTTAGTGAAAGCAAACTATACAGCCTTTGCCAACCCCTTACAATTGCTATTATGATTTCTTTTCTTCCGACATCAAACATGACATACTGCGGTGTTGCACAGTTTCCACCTCCGCCTCCATACATCTCCACAGAGAGAAAAGTGACACTTTGCCTGGAGAAATACCCCCCAGGGACTTATTGCGCTTACGAATCAGAAAGGCCTGGTTCTCCGATCATCAGCACCGTCTGTAGAAAAGGAGCTCCTGTTTACTCGATTTATTGTGACGCATCCTCCGGAGGTGTCAAACCAATGTTCAACGAGTTACTCCCTTCCTATAAAACGTATGAATCGATCGAGGCACTCATCGAGGATAATCGAGATTGTCTTCGAAACAGCCTGACAGACTCTCTCAAAGAACAGCTGGAAGATCTCTGCTCTTTCGAAAAAAGCTCCCTCTATTTCGTAGAAAATTTAAATTTTCCTACAGCAGCAAAGCTCTTTCTGAACGCGCCTTTCAATACCTATCTAACCACAAAAAATACAGAAACAGGTGACTATTTGATTTATTGGAAAACCCCAAACTGTAACCCGAGAATGGATGGCCCTTGTTTCCATTATGAATTCGTAGCAATCACGAATAAGGGACTTCAGATTGGACCTCACTTCTATTCCAGCTTATCCCAGTTTACTCGCACTTATGACCTCCACCCTTTGAAAGCACTTATTCCACAATCTATACTGAACGTTAATGATTATTTGTTACAATCTTCCTAAATATAAGGAGATTACTAATGTCATTAACGGCTCTACCTCAAATAAATCCTTCAATTGCTATCTTCGGAATGGGAGCTCTCGCCGGTACAGCCGCTCTCTCATGGAATGCAGTGAGTTCACTAGCTGAGAGGTTCTTCTCTTCTTTTACTCCGGATGTAGTAAAAAATTGTATTGGCACTTCTGCCGTAAATAACTATTTAAGCGGGATGGGAAATCAATCGGCCTTAAAAACCACGCCCAACTATGCCTATCAATTCATCCACCCAGATTACTATCACGCTCCGCAAGGTGAGACGGGATTACGAATCAAAGACGAAGCCATGATAGGACCCGAAAAGGTCGACTTTTATTATGAATATTTTAAGTCTGAGCTAAATAGAAACCCTGAATTAAGAGAGGACGCCGCAAGCAAATGCCCTCCCGACCCCGATCAGAAGGGATGCATCCTAACGATAGATGGTCATTCAATACTCTATCAAGTGGCTCCCATCAAATTGAAAAACCATCGAGCCTCAATAGATTCATTGAGATCTTGGACGGGGAGAATCGACGAACTTTCTGAAAAGGAGATCACTCAAAAAATCCTTCGTGCGCACAGCCTTTTATTCAAAGGCATAAACGTTGAAGATAAGGGCACTTATCGACGAAAAGAGATGATTGTTTACCAAGATAATGATGAAGATCAAGATCGCTCGATACAGGGTCTGAGTAATTTGATCCTCAAAAAAGGTGGTACCCAGGAAAATGTCCGGACATTTAGAAAGTATATCTTAAGGAATGATCCAGACACGCCTCTAAGTGAAGCCGAAAAAAAAGCGATCTCATTCATTGGTTTTGCCCCATGCTCGGTCCCAGAGGTTCCCCAAAAAATGCTACAATTTGTGAAAGACCTCCGGGACTCTGTGATCGAGATGAAGCAGTGCGGTCAAATCGATCCGATTGCTTTAGGTGCTTTTGCCCATCGCAAAATCGGGGAAATCCACCCCTTCACTGATGGGAATGGACGTATCGCGCGTGCGCTTATGAACTCTATCTTCATGGAATATGGAGTAGAGCCGGCGATATTCCTCAGCGACAAAAAATATACAGAAGCCTTCGAGGAAGATGCTAGAGGAGCAGGTCGTTTCACCGCCTTTCTCCAAGAGCACATCCTCCCACAAACACGGCAGGTTATAGATCAGTTTTTCAAGCAATCGGAGTAGGGGCACCACAAACCTCTTGTAGGATCGTCATCGATGCGCTAGATTTCCATTAAAAGATGGAAAAACTCATATGAAGCAAAATGATCAGGGCGATCCTCACTCCGGTGTAAATTACCTCTATTTTCTCGTCTTTTTTTTCGTTCTTCTTTTCCTCACCTTTTCTCACTTCCTCCGCGCAAGCCAACCTCACTGGGGCACACATCTCTTCTTCCTCATCTATGCGTTCGCCCAAGGCCTTCTCGAAGTACTCTGTTTGATGCTGCTTGGCTACGCCCTACATCGGCGAGCGCCTCGCTGGGCTTTTAAAATCTATGCCGGACTTCTCTTTGCCTTTCTCCTCGCACACTACGCCAACTTCAACATGGTCCGCCTCCTCGATGTCTCTCTCTCCTATTTCTTCAAGTTTTTCTTCGGCTGCGGAATCGATCACTTCCGCGTTGCTTTTCAAGCGATGAATTTGAATTCCACGATGATTGGCCTCATCGTCGGATCGATTCTTTTCGTTCCAATCGCAGGCATTGTTTTTTACTGGGCAACGCACAAAGTCTCGTCTAAAAAACCCTGGAATCCCTCACAAAAGCAGATCTTAACTGCCGCAGGAACCCTCGCTCTACTGCTTCTCTTGCTCGACGCAGTCGCAAGACCCCACTTAACCTGCGACACGCACAATCAATACAGCAAAACTCTGCCCCTAGGCTCCACCTTCCTCTCGCCAACGCCTCGCTGCATTCCCCTGCCGGCGCCTATCCAGCCACCACGCACCGAAGAGGCCATACAACAGGCGCTAGCAGAGCAAACCTTTGCACCTGAAAAGCTGCCTAACATCTACCTGTTCGTCATGGAAACGATGCGTAGCGATTTCATCGATTCAGTCACAGCGCCGAATATGAGCGCCTTCAAATCCAGGCATATCGCCCCGAGCCTCTCCTTTGCCAATGCTAATACAACCCATCTCTCCTGGTTTTCCATTTTCCACTCCACTTTTCCCTTCCAATGGACCTACATGAGAGATCACTGGGAGCAGGGAAGTGCACCACTGCAGCTCCTGAAAAAAATGGGCTATCGCATCCGTGTGTATGCGGCGGCTGACTTGCGCTATTTCAATATGGATGAGGTGATCTTTGGAAAAAATCGGCAGCTGGCCGATTCTGTAGTTGAGTTTTCAGGCTTGCGCATCGAGCCGTGCGAGCGCGACGCCAAAGCCATCAGTGCGCTGATGGAAGATTCCTCAGAAGAGAAAGAAGGAACGATCTATCTCGTGTTTCTCGATTCCACCCATTCAGAGTACAGCTCTCCGAAAGAAATGCAGCCCTTTCAGCCTGCGGCAACCTCCATCGACTATCTAGCACTCTCACAATCGAGTCAGCACCTAGAGCTTCTAAAAAACCGCTATCGAAATTCCATCCATTGGGTAGACCATCTTCTGGGTCATTTTTTCGAACACCTGGAAGAAGAAGATCTCTATGAGAGCTCGCTCATCGCTCTGACAGGCGATCATGGCGAAGAGTTCTTTGAAGAAGGCGCTCTCTTTCATGGCACTCACCTGAATGTTTGGCAAACAAAAGTGCCCCTCTATTACAAATTTCCAGGGAAGCTACCCGGAGCAGTCCCCGAAATATCCACTCATCTCGATCTGTTTCCATCCATTCTACATTTTTTAACAGGATCAGATTCCTGGGACGCATTTTGCGACGGACAATCCCTCTTTGCTGCCGATAAATGGCCCTATGTACTTAGTGTGCAGCACAATGGCCCCGACGTACCCTATGAATTTTCTCTGACCAATGGAAAAAGCAGGATGTTGGCACGTTTTTTAAACCCGCCACTCATCCACAGCGTCGCCGGAATCGAGCTTATTTCGCTCAAAAGCAGCGACGGACAAGAGCAGCCGCTCCCGGAAGATGGCATCATCAGCGCCTTTCCCGACGCACTGACGCCTCTCTTCAATCAAAAGCTTTCGCTCTCCAGAGAAGATCTTTGCCAAACAGGCGATTGAGCGCCGCCGGAGACTTAGAAGAGACTCTCAAAAAGGGCAAAATCTTCCCTTGAATCGGAATGACCTCAGCTTCTTTAAACGTCTTTAAGAGGATGTTCTGCAGTTTACCGACAGAAAATTGCCGCACATGGGTCGGATCTGTCTCATATTCTCTACCCAAGAGAAATTTCATCCTGTTGCGTACACGAAAAGCGTTGGGAACAGAGCCGATAAACTGCCCACCCGGCTTCAGAGAAGCATTCACCTTTTCCAAAAAGCTATCCATGTAAAAGAGATGCTCCATGATCTCACAGGCGACAATCACATCAAAAGAACCCTCTGCAAAAGGCCACTCCTGATTGAGATCGAGCCAAAGCGTCTCTATCCCAAGACGATTTTTTGCAAGCCCAAGCGCCTTCTTATCGATGTCAGCGCCTAAAACAGTATTGCCCTGAGCGTAAAATTCCGTGAGCATGCCATCTCGACAGCCGAGATCGAGAACTTTTTTACCCGTCCCAATCCATTTTTGAAGATAAGGTCCTCTCGAACCATGGCAAAAAAGGTAGCCGTAACGCTTACCTCTTTCATGATGAGCTCTGTAGAGAGCTTCTAAAGACTCTTTCTGCTGCATAAATACCTCTAAATGGAAGTAAGAATGACAGACAATATAGATTTTGAGCAAAAAAAAGAAGGCGCTCCCTGTAGAGAGGAGCACCTTCAAAGGCGGAAAAGCAGATCTAGCAGTTTTCTGCAGGAAGCGGAATCGATGCCAGTTTACGGAAATCAGTCACAACCGCTTGCGGTACACGTGGATTTCCTCTAATGAACTCATCTAAGAATGGCTCAGCCCATCCTCTAAGGTCACCGAAACAAGATTTAGAACCGTCCTGATTAAGAGACTTCAGCTTCACGCCAAACTCTTTAAAGAGGAGAACTCCATCCTGAAGCGGCTCAATTTCTTTCGAATAGGTCGTAGAAATAAAGCTCTGTAGCTTCTCGGTAGAGGCTTTCATGCGGCTGTTTTCCCGAATCAGACGGTTATTTTCAGCTTCACGATCGCGTCTCGCTTGCTCATAGTTGTTTCCGCTGTTTTTGTATTCTCCAGCCAAATTGCTAGACTCACCGTTGCAAAGTTCTTCAACAGCAATATGATCCGGCTCGATCTGATAGCCTTCAGGATTCTTTAGGCCATATTTCTTGATCAACCAAGACCAATCTTCAGAACGATTGGCAGCTTCAGCATTCGAGTAATCAACCATCACAGCTTCCGAACGTACCCACCAATAGTCGCGATTTTTCTTGTCATAGGCAATGTCAGTCACGTTTTGTTTGATTTTACTCATATTAGCTGTAATTTGAGCTTTGTTCTTCTCGATTCTGTCTTCCCAGAAATTGATTTTTTTCTGCAGAACCTGAATTTTATCAACTTCTTGTCCAATCAACTGATTTACATCACCGAGAAGATTCTCAACGACATTGACAGAACCGATCAATCTATCGGAATTGAGAGGCAAAAATACTTTTGGATCAACCAGATACGACTGAGGTACTTCACCGAGGAAATAACTCTGACCATCAACAGATTCTTCTATCTCTGATGAAACAGCTGGTGCCGGCTGCGATTGGATCGCAGTATTCTCTTCATGAGCGGGAAGTACCGCCATTGGATCAAAGTGGTTATCCTGAGATGAACCCTCATCATTTCGGAAAGCCGAAAACTCTTGCATTTCAGACATGGAACATTCTCCTTAATTTAACGCCTGGCGAAAACACTATTTGAAAGCTGCCTATCAAAGACTTGCCCAGATCTTCGCCTTCATCTCAAGCGAGAGGTAAGACGAAGAGCTGAACAAACCCAATTCTAGACGCCCCTTAAGGCTTATTGTAGCTATTAACGATTTAATTTCAAATACAATAAACTAATGCAATTAAAAGATCATAACATAAACAACTTATACTAATTCCTGCAATTAAACACTAAACAAGTACCTAGGAAATCTGGCTGACGCTGTTGATTAAAAAAATGGCAAAATGGCCAGAAAATCTAACAGAAAAAGCACGTTTTAAAAGAGATATGACAAAAAAAAAATCGAAGAGAAATATTTCTCAGGCCACACGAGATCAGCATCTTAAGGAGGAGGGCAAGCAAGAATTATGTAAAATATGAAATTGATTTTTTACAGAATTGATAGCAAATAATTCACGCTTCTCGTACCTTGGTCAATATCCAGTATGCTCTTCCAACACAGGAAAAGAACAATGAATACAAATCTCACAAACTTGATCAGCTCGGCTGCAGCAGTACTAGCGATGACGTCTAGTGCTTTTGCACAGTATTCTAAACATACCCAAATGAAAGAAGACGGGTGCCCATGCACTCCCTTCGAACAGGGTATGCCACTTACTAGTTGCGAAAAATTTCCACCCGCTTACAATCAGTCCGCGCGACCAGATGTGAGATGCAGCTGGGATGTTTTTGCTACAGGCACCTTTCTCTATTGGTTTGTAGGCCAAGAAGGAATGGACGTTGGCTACAACACAGCTACTAACCTAGCTGGAACGGTTCTTCCACCAGATGTTGGTCTAAAAGTCGCTCAGAAAGGGGCTTACAAGCCTGGCTTCAAAGTTGCTTTAGGCTCTAGCTTCGGATTCGACGATTGGGTCGGAAAGTTAGAGTACACTTGGTTCCATGCAAGTACATCCCAGTCAACGAATGCAGGAGCTGACTCACGAGGAACTCCTACTATCGTACTTGGTACTTGGTACAACCAGAGACCTTTTGGCGGCGGTGCTAACACAGCTACAAATCTTAGCTCAAGATGGCGTGTAAACCTAGACATGTTAGACGCTACTTTGTCACGTGCCTACTACCAAGGACGTAACCTTACAATCACACCATTCTCTGGTGCTCGAGCCTTATGGTTACGCCAAAACTTCCGTTTAAGCGCAACTGCTACGAGTCCAACTGCGGTGAATCCGGTGATTTCTCACAACAGATCATATAGCTGGGGCTTAGGACCACGCGCTGGTATGTTGGGACACTGGAATCTAGGGTACGGGTTTAGACTCGAAGGGGATGCTTCAGCGTCTCTACTCTATCAGCGCTACACGAAAGTGAGCCACCGTGAAGATGCACTATCTACGGATGATGCAAACGGAGAAGGTTCTATTAGATACAAAGGCTACTCAGCAGTACGTCCTATCGCCGATATGGGCTTAGGCCTTGGTTGGGGCAGCTACCTAGATTGCCAGAACTACTATCTGGACATCTCTGCTAACTATGACTTCATGGTATTCTGGGCTCAGAACATGATGCGCCACCTTGTTGACGACTA
>JAJFMM010000110.1 GCA_021772165.1 Chlamydiota bacterium
CATTTTCTTCCTGAGCTAGACAAACAGCTACTAAATTGGAGCAGCGCTGAGCAATCGCTTGAAGTCCCCGATCAGAAATCTCACACTTTCCCAGATGCAGAACTTTGATCTGGTCACATGCATCCTCTCGCACCAACTGCAGTAGATCAATATCACGTTCATTTCCTAAACCACTCTTCAAGCTCTCACTCAAGAAGCTAAGTAAACGAGGAGTCTGTTTTGGTCCAAACTCACACTGATAATCGTGTAGATCATCCCAGGATATTTTCTTCTGCTTAATTTGTTCGATTCTTGTCGTTACATCTGGCAAATAGCAATCCCGCAACCCTCTGCAGCTCTGTGATAATAAAGCCCTATCTGCAAGGCCTAAGGAAGAAACTAAAGGATCGACAGTCAGTTGATCTATCATGGATGAAATTCCTATGTTGAATGAGGGGGAACATTCTAAACCAACTCTGGTTTAAATTAATTAAGAAAGAAGTTGCAATCGTCAAATGTTTTCTCTAAAACAGAAAAAAACAGGCGCGTGCAATGAAAGCTATTTCCCTTGTTCCAGGTACAACAAATGTCCATGTCACAGATGTGGATGAGCCAAAAATTCAGAAAAAATCTGAAGTCAAGATCAAGATACGTGAAGTTGGCATCTGCGGTACAGACAGAGAAGAGGCCAGCGGAGGTAGAGCCGATGCGCCTGCCGGACAAAAAGAGCTGATCATCGGTCATGAGATGTTTGGTGAAGTGGCTGAAGTAGGCTCCCCTGATCAAGGCGTCAAGGTCGGCGATCCCGTGGTTCTCATGGTCAGACGTCCCTGCGGCCAGTGCCAGCCCTGCAAGGCCGACTGCCAGGACATGTGCGAAACGGGCAACTATACCGAGCGAGGCATCAAAGGGTGCAATGGATATCAGGCCGAATATGTGGTCGATGATCTCAAATACCTGATCAAAGTCCCGCCGACACTCAAAGATCTCGCTGTCATGACCGAGCCGACCACCGTCGTTGAAAAAGCGATCGATCACTGCTGCCGTCTGCAAACAGCGCGTCTGCCCGTCGATCCAGATCCGATGAAGTGGCTGCAGGGCAAAACAGCGCTCGTTGCGGGCCTCGGGCCGATAGGCCTACTCGCTGCGATGGTGCTACTACTACGCGGCGCTAAAGTGATCGGCATCGACCGTGCGGATCCAAGCGCTCTCAAGCCGCAGATTCTCACAGCGCTGGGAGGCATCTTCGTGCAGAGCACGGATAACAATAAGCAGAACATCGAAAAGGTCGCTCCGCAAGTGGATCTAATTCTCGATGCAGCGGGCGTACCAACACTCGATTTCGAGATGCTCACCACGCTTGGCTTCAACGGCATTCTCACGCTCACAGGTGTACCTGGAAAAGGACATCCACTAACCGTGAATGGAGCTCCGATTTTCGAGCAGATGGTCCTAAAAAATCAGATTCTTTTTGGCAGCGTGAATGCTGGACACCAACACTTTGAGCAAGCAGTGAAAGACCTGGAGGCTGCGCGCACAAAGTGGCCCGGCCAGATCGAGCGCATCATCACCAGCCGCACGAACTATACGGACTTTGCTAAAGTGCTTGAGAGTCGTTCCAAAGAAGAAATCAAGGCGGTGATCACATGGTAAAAGAGCAGTACGATACGATCATCATTGGCAGTGGAGCCGGCGGAGGAACAGTCGCCCACGCACTGGCAGATACGAACCGTGAAATCCTGATTCTAGAGCGCGGCGATTTTCTTCCTCGAGAAAAAGAGAATTGGGAGCCAGATGCCCTCTTTCTACAGGACCGCTACGGCTGCAAAGAGAAGTGGATCGACCGGAACGGCAAGAGCTTTGAGCCGGGCACCCACTACTACGTGGGCGGCAATACGAAGTTCTATGGAGCAGCCCTATTTCGTCTGCGCGAAGTGGACTTCGGCGAAATCCAGCACTATGGCGGCACATCACCTGCCTGGCCCATCGAATACAAAGATATGCAGCCCTACTATCAAAAGGCAGAAGAGCTCTATGAAGTGCATGGCCTCAGAGGCGAGGATCCGACCGAGCCGCCGGAAACAAAGCCCTACGCCTTTCCTCCCGTATCGCACGAACCGAGAATCCAGAAGATCTTCGATAAGTTGAAAAAAGAGGGGCATAAGCCTTTCCACCTGCCCATTGGCGTGCGCCTCAATGAAGAGCACCGAGAGATTAGCCGCTGCATCCGCTGCGACACCTGCGATGGATTTCCCTGCATGGTCGATGCCAAATCGGACTCACACCATATCTGTATCGCCCCGATCCTCTCTCGTCAGAATGTCCATCTCGCCACTAACAGTAAAGCGCTGCGCCTCATCTGCTCCGAATCGGGAGAGAGAGTAGAGGCCGTAGAAATCGAGCATGAAGGCGAGGTCAAAAAGATCTACGCGAAAGAGTTCATCGTCTCCTGCGGTGCGATCAATTCAGCAGCACTGCTCCTGCGCTCCAAATGCAAAACGCATCCGAACGGCCTGGCTAACAGCTCCGACATGGTCGGTCGTCACTACATGTGCCACAACAATGCAGCGATCGTAGCCCTCTCTTTAGAGAAGAACCCGGTGCTCTTTCAAAAGACACTTGCCCTCAATGATTTTTACCACAATGCGCCCGACTCCAAATTA